>JAKSCQ010000122.1 GCA_022360555.1 Pseudomonadales bacterium | reverse complement strand
TTTTTATTGTTTTGCTTGTTTGATCCCAGAGAATCCCGTGATAAAGAAGCTTTGGTTTGGTCGCATGCCGAAACGACACTAAGTAGAGGCTATCCCAAAAACCTCAGCATGATAACAGCGGCGGCGAGTTTAACAAAAGCATCAAAATTTTCCAGATAAAATTCGTATCGCACGATTACCCGGCGGAAGTTGTGCAGCTAGGCAAAAAAGCGTTCAACTTTCCAGCGGCGAACATAGCGGCGAAGTTTTCGGCCGTCTTGAGTGGCGGGCTTTTTGCGGTTCGATTTATGCGGCGCGATCATTTCCACGCCAAACTTTTCGAGCAGATTTTTGTCCAGCGGGTCGGAGTCATAAGCTTTGTCGCCGATGAGTTTTTCGGGTAATTCCGGCAGCGCGCGCGAGGCGAGGGTCGGCTCTACGAGCGTGGCTTCATGCGGGCTAGCGCTGCATGTGTGCAGGGCGAGAGGAACACCTTGAGCATCGATAATGCCCATGATTTTCGTGCCTTTTCCGCGTTTTGTCTTGCCAACGCCGGCCCCCCTTTTTTTGCCGAGGCGAAGGTTCCGTCAATGAAACTTTCGCTCAGATCGATGCCGCCGCGGTCGCGGAGGTCTTCAGCCAGCGCGGCCAAAATTTTGTCAAAAATGCCCTCGCGAGACCACTTTTGAAAGTGCCGATGACAGGTTGATTTTGGCGGGAATTCGCCGGGCAAATCTTTCCATCGCGCGCCGGTTCGAAGAATCCAAAGTATGCCGTTTAGAGCTTCGCGCGGGCTTGCAGCTGGCGACCGGGCTGCCCGTTTGCGTTTTTTACTGCCGGCAAAAAATGCGAAATCCGTTTCCATTGAGTATTGGTTAAATTCATAAAAACAAATTTTAAGCAAGAATTTTTCCTGCGAAAGAACTATTTTAACATTTTGGGATAGCTTGTAGAACAACATCATCATTATATAAGAAAACTAAAATTTTTCTTGATTGAAGGGTTTTATCTGTTTGGCATTTGATTTGATGAAATTTTGCTGGCAAAGAAAATTTATAATAACCTGGTTTAAGATCAATATGCCCCTCTAGTTTTTGCTTTTGGTTGCAAGCCCAAAGCGGCAACGCGATTGA
>JAKSCQ010000090.1 GCA_022360555.1 Pseudomonadales bacterium | reverse complement strand
TATCGCTTTGGTCCTGCCGCTCTTTCGCCCGGTGATGCAGGCCAGCAAGGTGACCTGCCCGGCCCTCGTGCTGATCTGCGAAACCGACACGGTGGCCCCGGCCTCCGCCGCCGACAAGGCTGCCGCCGCCATGGCGCAGCCCACGGTCAAGCGTTACCCGGTGGGGCATTTCGATATCTATCAGGGCGAAGCGCGGGATATCAGCCTGGCCGATCAGTTGGCGTTTTTGCAGGGCTTGCAGTAGGGCAAGTTTCAACGCGCCACATGTTTTCCCTTGATTGTAAGCGTGAGAGGCCGCGCTCTGGTCAATCGGGCGCGGCCTCTGCATCGTGGCAGGCAACGGCGCTGATCCGCGTTGAAACTTGCAACTTGAAACTTGCCACTCTCAGAACGGCATCAGCCCAACCAGATCCAGCGTCAACTGCTGCGAGGCGGCGATGACACCGGTGGCCACCAGGCTGAGATTCACGCAGGGAAGAATCAGTCCGATGGCGAAAAAATTCACCAGGCCAGGTTGGCGAATGCGCCCGCTCCACAGCAGCAGGCTGATCACAACTGCGCACGAAAAAGGAACCCACAACCAAGGATGGGACACTGTGGTCTGCCACAGATCGGTCAGGTCTAACATGCCTGTACCCTCTATATTTATAGTATTTTATCTATCCCCTCACAGGCTCTCCCCCTGAGAACCCGCAAGCAGTATGCCCAAGCTGAAAGGGGGTCAACGTGTGTGAGATCACAAAACACTGATGGCATGGTGATATTGGTTCTGACGTACCAGACTTTTTATGAAAAAAAATAAATAACAGGCAGGTCGGTATGCCTGGTTCTTGTTTGTTATACCGGGCTGCCGCTGAAAGGATGCGTGACTGATGAAGCTCAAACCCAGACAACTGCTGCTGAACCTGATGACGGTTGCCGGCGACACACCGCTGACCGTGCAGGATGCGGTATCGGTTTGTCGGCTGTTCGGTATTACCGAAAACAGCGCCCGGGTCAGCCTGACCCGGTTGTCCACGGAAGGCCTGGTGCAATCCGCCGGGCGCGGTTGTTACCAGCTCACCAGCCGGGCTGAGGAGTTGGCCGCGGATGTGCGTGGCTGGCGTATCGCGCTGGATACCCTGCGTCCCTGGCAGGGGCATTGGATCGGGGTGCATACGGCGGGGCTGGGGCGCACTGACCGGGCGGCACTGAAGCGGCGTGAGCGGGCCCTGGAGATGAGTGGGTTCCGGCCACTGGAAAAAGACCTGTTCCTGCGCCCGGACAATCTGGCCGGGGGCGTGGCGGCCGTTCGCGAGCGCCTCCAGCGGTTGGGGCTGGAGGCGCAGGCACCGGTGTTTCTGCTTTCCGGCCTGGATGCGGCGGGCCAGGCCAGGGCAAAGGCGCTGTGGGACACAGCAGCCCTGAACGCCGGCTATGAAGACACCCGCCGGGAAATGGAAGGGTGGTTGCAGGCTGCCGACGAACTGGACCTGGAAGCGGCGGCCAGGGAGTCCTTCGTGATGGGGGACCAGGCCATTCGACAGATGGTGTTCGACCCCTTGCTGCCGGACAGCCTGGTGGATGCGGCGGCCCGGCAGGCCTTTGTCGATACCCTGCTCCGCTTCGACCGGGCGGGGCAGGCGATCTGGCGCCGCCTGTATCTGGGGACCCGGGATGTGTCGTCGGCACGATAAATTACGCTAAAAATAGAAAATATAGATATGTTGTAATATTGGTGGCCATGCGCCATGCTCTTTCCATGACACACAAATGCTGGTCTCGTTCTGCTGGTCGGGGCCGACCGGGTGGCTGGGCAACCGGAGGAAAGACATGGATAACCGGCGTGTCTACCAGAACAATGCCGTGACGCGAAAGAAGGTAGCGGCGGTGCTGTCTCCCGAAGAGCGGCGCCAACTGACCCGTCGCTCCGACTTGTGGGGCGCGGCGTCCATCCTGCTCGCCTGGGGCGGTATTGCCGCCAGCTTTGCCCTGGTTGGCTGGGGCCTGGGGCAACCGGTCTGGCTGATGGTCCCCGTGGTGGTGCTGGGCGTGGCGCTACTGGGTGGGCGCCAGTTGGCGCTGGCCATCCTCACCCACGAAGGCACCCATAACACCCTGTTCCGGTCCCGTTGGGCCAATTCCACCCTCACCGACTGGCTGTGCGGCCGGCCTATCGGCCTGGACCTGGCCAGGTACCGTACCCACCACTTTATTCATCACAGCAAGACCGGCACCGCCGAGGACAGTGATATCTCCCTGATTCAGGGGCTGCCGACCACGCGCGCCTCCCTGGCCCGCAAGTTCCTGCGTGACCTGAGCGGGCTGACCGGGCTCAAGTTTCTGCTTGGCCGCCTGTTGATGGACATGGAGCTGATGAAGTGGACCGTGGCCACGGAGGTCACCTGGCTGCCACGCCGTTGCCGGGCGGCGCACCTGTGGGCCCTGGTGCGCAACAGCACCCCTGCCGTACTGGCCAATGGGGGGCTGCTGGCGGCGCTGTGGCTGGCCGGCCAGCCCGGGTTGTACCTGGCGTGGGTGGCGGCCTACCTGATCCCGTACCCGTTGTTTATCCGCATCCGGGCACTGGCGGAACACGCCGGCACCGAGGCAACCACGGACATGTTCCGCAATACCCGCACCACCCGGGCAGGTTGGCTGGCCCGGCTGTTCTTCGCCCCGTTCCGGGTGAACTACCACATCGAGCACCACGCCATGGCCGCTGTGCCCTGGTACCGGCTCAAGGCGCTGCACGCGCTGCTGCGCCAGCGGCAGATGGTGGCGGAGCCGCCGGGCTATTGGCAGGTGATGCGGCTGGTGTCGTCCGCAGGGCAAACCCGCTGATCCGCAGCCCGCAGATTTCGGGGGCTGGCGCCTGGCGGCGGTCCCTGGCGGCAATTTTGGCCGGCGCCACGGTCAATTAACGGCCCGTTTTGGCCTTTTCTCATACCCGCGAGTACGGCTATTCTGTCTGCCTGTTAAATGTGCCATTGACCAATGTCATTGTTTGCACGGCTGAGACCAGGCAGCCTTCGGGCTGGAGGTAAAGAGAATGTCCAACAACCACGTAGATGTACTGATTATTGGTGCCGGCCTTTCCGGCATCGGCGCCGCTTGCCACCTGACCCGCAAGTGTCCCAACCATACCTACGCCATTATTGAGCGCCGTGAGCGTATCGGCGGGACCTGGGACCTGTTCAAGTACCCGGGTATCCGATCCGACTCCGACATGTTTACGCTGGGCTACAGCTTCCGCCCCTGGACCGAGCCCAAGGTGCTGGCCGATGGCCCCTCCATTCGTCAGTACGTGGAGGACACCGCCGAGGAATATGGGGTCAAGCGTCACATTCGCTTCGGCCGCAAGGTGGTCAAGGCCAACTGGTCCAGTGACGACAAGCTGTGGACCATCGAAACCACCAACGAAGAGACCGGCGAGACGGAAACGTTTACCAGCAATTTCCTGTTCTCCTGCACCGGCTACTACAACTATGACCAGGGCTTCCGTCCGGACTTCCCCGGCGAGCAGGACTTCAAGGGCCAGATCATCCACCCGCAGCACTGGCCGGAAGATCTGGAATACCAGGGCAAGAAGGTGGTGGTGATCGGCTCCGGTGCCACCGCCGTGACCCTGGTGCCAGCCATGGCCAAAGAGGGCGCCCAGGTGACCATGCTGCAGCGTTCGCCCACCTATATTGCCACCGTGCCGGAAACCGATCCGATTTCCGTGCAATTGCGCCGTTTCCTGCCGGAGATGGTGGTTTACCGTCTGGCGCGGACCCGCAACATCGGTATCCAGCGCATGGTCTTCAAGCTGTCCAAGCAGCGCCCCAAGCTGGTTCGCCGGGCCCTGCTGGCCGCCGCCAAGCGCCAGCTCGGCGAAGACTTCGACATGACCCACTTCCGCCCGCACTACAACCCGTGGGACGAGCGCCTGTGCGCGGTGCCCAACGGTGACCTGTTCAAGAGCCTGCGCAAGGGCGAAACCGAAGTGGTCACCGACCACATTGAGCGTTTCACCGAAAACGGCATCCTGCTCAAGTCCGGCAAGGAGCTGGAGGCGGACATCATCATCACCGCCACCGGCCTGAACATCCAGATGCTGGGCGGCGTGGAAGGCACCGTGGACGGCAAGGCGGTGAACCCCAACGACACCATGGTATACAAGGGCGCCATGCTTAAGGATGTGCCCAACATGGCGCTGGTGTTCGGTTACACCAACTCCTCCTGGACCCTGAAGGCGGACCTGGTGTGCGAATACGTGTGCCGTCTGCTCAATCACATGGACAAGACCGGTGCCCGCACCGTGACCCCCCGTGACCGGGAAGATTGCAGCACCGACGAAAACTTCCTGGGCATGCGTTCCGGCTACATCCAGCGGGCCCACGACGAGCTTCCCAAACAGGGCTCCCGCCATCCGTGGCAGGTGGTGCAGAACTACCTCTACGACCTGCCGCGCCTGCGCTTCGGTAACATCGAAGACGGCGTGCTGGAGTTTGGTGATCATCAGCCGGTGAAGAAGAAGGGGTTGGTGGCGTCCCTGCTGGGAGCCTGATCGGAAGTTGCAAGTTTCAAGCTGAAAGTTGCAACGCGAGCCTGGCTGTTGCTAGTCGCCAGGCAAGAGGCCGCGCCCATGACTTGGGCGCGGCCTCTTGCATTTCAGATTCAGGAAAAGCGTTGGCGCGTTGTAACTTGAAACTTTCAACTTGCAACTCAGAGAGGCCAGCTCCTTAGGGTGGATTACGCCTTCGGCTAATCCACCCTACGCACGTCCCGGAACCGGGCAGACAAGATACCTCTCCCACCCCACTCGCCCCGTTGGAGCCATGCTTGCATGGCGAAGGGGATTGGAGGTGGCACGTGACCGGCATTATCTGGATAGACCTGTCGAGCGCTGAGATGCCTGATCGCCCCCGGATCAAGCCCGGGGCAGGCTCTTCGGGCGATTTCCGCGCAAGCGCGGTTCGCACCTCAAGAGGCTGTATTCGCTTCGCTCACCCCTCCGGGCGTAGCTTGAAGCTTGTCTTTCCTAAAGTGGCCAATGCAGTTGCACATTCCCCCCGCCAAACGCAAACCGGTGCAGCCGTATGGCGGGCACGATACTGAGCACGGCGCCGTTTTTCTTTGACACGGTGATATGCCAGGGCAGACTGAGTTTGCCGACGAACGCATCGTCGTCCCGGTCTCGCCAGTCGCCACTGTTGACCTGTTGCTCCACCCGTGGCCGGCTCAGGTACACCGAGGGGGTCAGGCGTTGGGTGTCGCTCAGTGACCAGGTCAGGCTGCCAAACAGCATGGGCTCGTGCCGTTCCACCTGGCCGCTGCTGTTCAGGTCCCGCCCGAACCAGCCTTGTTCATCCAGCCAGAAATAACGCACCCCCAGCGACGGTTGCAGCCGGTGTTGCCAGTGCTGTGCCGACAGGGTGAGTGAGGCCATGTCGCGGCGGAACGGCTGGGGCTGGGGTGTTTCGTCCAGGCGGTGGCTGCGGCGGGTGCGCTCGCCATTGAGGTCAGCCTGCCATTGCCATTCCCCCTGACGGTGCCGGTAACGCAGCCCCAGCCGGGTCTGCTGGCTGGTGACCCGATCACCCAGATCGCGGTCGTCCAGGGTGGAATCCGGGGAATGGTTCAGCGATACCGTCAGGCTGCTGTCGGCGCCGGCCTGCTGGTGCCACTGCAGGAAAAAGGTCTGCGGGGTATCGATCACTTCGCTGGCGGTGCCGGTCTTGTCGTTGAAGTAGGCATCGGGCAGCACCCAACTGAGTTGCAGCCAGCTCCCCTCGCCGTGCAAGCGCCGAACACCGAAGTAGATGTCGGTCAGGGATTTGTCGCTGAATACATCACCTTGCAGGGAAAGTTGCCAGCGATTCGCCAGGGACTGGCGGAACCCTACCAGTTGGCGGTCGTAACTGCCGTCAAAGTCTTCGCTGCGCTGGATGTCCAGCAGGAAGGCCTGATCGGGGTTGTCGAATTCGAAGCTTTGCTTGTAGCGAAAGTCCAGATACAGCCGGTCGCTGGTCAGGCTGCCACCGGTGCCGCGGATGCCGTCTTCCACGGGGGAGGGGTGGGCCAGCAGGTGGCGGTAACTGAAGGCGTGCAGGAAATACTCGTTGTTGTAGTCACGATCGCGCCCTTCCACCGCGGCCTGGGCGCGCCAGGGGTGGGGGCTGTGCCAGTTCTGGGCCTCGGCACCGGTGATCACCAGGCAGCCGAGCAGGCAATGACGGGCCAGCGGCATGGTGCATGCTCCCATCAGCGAAGGGATAAACAGTGTACTCCACTGGGCGTGGGGGCAAAGAGGGGGTTGTCGGGTCAGTGCGGCAAGTTGGAAGAGCGGCACATCCGGGGGCCGCTGGATGCGGCCCCGCGCCAGCCAGGCGGCGGCGCCGCTATGATCCGGGCGGGCAGCCGCCACAGGCCGTCGCCGACCTGTGGCGCAATGCCTGGCTGGTCATCGGCCCTGCGCGGGGAATCAGCCAAGCTGCAGTCGCTGGCGGGCGGCCTGGTATTCCTGCTTGAGGCGATCAATCAGGTCCTTGGCCGGGCCGATCTTTTTCACTGCACCAATGCCCTGGCCGCTGCCCCAGATATCCTTCCAGGGTTTGGCGCCTTCCTTGCCGGCTTCATCGGATTTTTCACCGAAATCCATCTTCGACGGGTCGCTTTCCGGCAGGTTGTTCGGGGCCAGTCCGGCAGCTTCGATGGAGCTGCGCAGGTAGTTGCCGTGGACGCCGGTGAACAGGTTGGAGTAAATGATGTCGGCGGCGGAGCTGTCGACGATGGACTGCTTGTAGCGCTCATCCGCGTTGGCCTCGTCGGTGGCGATAAAGGCCGAGCCGATATAGGCCAGATCCGCCCCCATGGCCTGGGCGGCGAGAATGGAATCGCCCTTGGCGATAGCGCCGGACAGCAGCAGCGGGCCGTCGAACCACTCGCGGATTTCCTGCACCAGGGCAAAGGGCGACTGGGTGCCGGCGTGGCCGCCGGCGCCAGCGGCCACGGCGATCAGGCCGTCAGCCCCTTTCTCGATGGCCTTGTGGGCAAAGAAGTTGTTGATGATGTCATGGAACACCAGGCCGCCATAGCTGTGGATGGCCTCGTTGACATCCACCCGGGCACCCAGGGAGGTAATGACGATGGGCACCTTGTACTTCACGCACAGTTCCAGGTCGTGTTCCAGGCGGCTGTTGGACTTGTGCACGATCTGGTTGACCGCGAACGGCGCCGCCGGGGTGTCCGGGTTGGCCTGGTTGTGGGCGTCCAGTTCCTCGGTGATGCGCTTGAGCCACACTTCCAGTTCTTCCGCCGGGCGGGCATTGAGTGCGGGGAATGAGCCGACAATGCCGGCCTTGCACTGGGCGATCACCAGATCCGGGTTGGACACAATGAACATGGGGGAGGCAACGGCCGGCAGACGCAGCCGGTCTCGCAGGGAAGAGGGTAGCGACATGGTAACTCCTTATTCGGGTGAGGGGGCCGGACTCGGCACCCGCAGGGCAGAAATTACACCTGAATTGGCCGGTAATTGCGATGGTCGGATGCGACGTTCATGGTCATTGCATCGACTGTGAGGCGGCTGCGTTGCCTCTTTGCCACGCACCGGATTTAACGAGGGGATGGGGGCTTGATCCAGCCGAGCAGCCGGGATGGCAAGCCCGCGGATCGCAGCAACGGACGCACATGCATCAGGTCCTGATGGATGTCCTGCACATTATCGGTAAGGCGGTCCACGTGCCCGGTGATGCCGTCCACCCGAAACGCCAGGTCGCTGACCTGGTCGGGCAGGGCATCCATGCGCTCAATAATGCGCATGATGCGATGGGCCATGATCAGATATTCCAGCGCGGCCCGCACCACGGCGACAATTACCAGCAACACCAGGGGGGCACAGGCCATGGCGATCAGGCCAGCGGGGGTGGATAGCCAGAAACAGACGGCAACAATGCCACCAACGGCGGCCGCGGCCCCGGCTACCAGCAGCAGGTAGAACAGGGGCAGCAATCGCATGGTCAGGTAGTGCTCGAAACGCCAGTCGGCCAGATTGGGGATCAGCGACGGGGGGTGTTGCAGGCGGTGGTCTGGTTCCATGGTGAACTCCGTCATTGTTATTGGAATTCAGTGTAGAACCGCACGTTCGCCGCACAATAACCGCAGCGCCGCAGTAGTGCGCCTTGGGAGCCTCTGAATAACTCCTTGCGGTGAGGGACGTGTTTACCGCCCGCCTTCCTTGTCATCGCCCTTGCGCAGGGAGTCCAGCAAACGACCGGGCAGGCCGGCGGAGCGCAGCAGCGGGCGTAGCTGGGTCACGGTGCCATGGATGTCTTCCACCTGGGTGCAGAGTTCCTCCACCCGGCCTTCCACCTTGGCGACCTGATCGGGCAGGGCGTTCATGGTTTCCACGATGTTCATGGTGCGGTGGGCCATGACCAGGTATTCCAGCGCGGCTCTGACAATGGCAATCATCACCAGCAGGATCAGTGGGGAAAAGGCGGCTGTGGCCAGCCCCAGCCACAGCGAGCTGGAAAAGCTGGCGGCTACCAGAAAGCCCACCAGCAATACCGCGCCGATAATCATCAGCAGGTAGAGCCAGGGCAGCAACTGCATGGACAGGTAGCGGTTGAACTGCCAGTCCACCAGTTGCAGGACTTTCGATTGGCTCAGTTTTTCCTGGTTGAGCATGGGTACCCCGATAACGGTTGATTTGTTTCATTGTTGCCGGGCATCCGGGCTTTGCCTACCCGTACATTGTAATGCTCTGTTATAGATCGGCGGATGTGGGGCCATGGTGGCAGCGGATCGTTGCGAAAAAATCCGAACGGTCTGTCAGCATGGGCAAGGCGGTGGACCCAGGTGTCGACCGCAAGCGCCGTTCAATGGGCGGGGGGGGCTGGCGGGCAGGTCGCGGTTCTGGATAAGCGGAAAGGCTAATAATTATTTATTTTCAATGAGTTAATGGTTGTCTCTGTTGCGGGGTCAGGGGCCTGTTCAAGCCTGTGAACGGCAAATCGGTGGGGCGGTTGTCACCCGCTTTGCGGCAAATGACCCGAATTGAATCCGAACAAGCATTCGCTTTATTGTGTCATCCATCAATGTAACAGTTGTGGGGTGGCTGACCCGTCGGACAGACCCCATCTACCCGGATTTGGATCCAGCGACAGGTGACTGTAATGACGACTGCCACGATTCATCAGTACGTGCCCAAACACGCCCAGAAACGGCCCGAAGTGCCGATCCGGCACATGGATTTTCAGTTCGATGCCAAGGACCTGGACGACACCTTCTTCCGCAACACTGAGCTGGCAACCGCCATCTTCGAGGCCCTGTCCATCTTCCTGACCTTCGGTGAAGACCTGGTTATCGATACCGCGCGCTACCATCGCCAGTTCGTGAAAGACCCGGAGTTGAAGCGTCAGGTGACCGCGCTGATCGGCCAGGAAGCGATTCACTCCAAGATGCACAACGAATTCAACGACGTGCTGGCCAAGCACCGTTTTCCAGTGAACTTTTACCGTTTCCTGGCGGACAACGTCTTCGAATACGGCTTCAAGAAACTGCCTAACCGCATGCAACTGTCCCTGATGGCGGGCATCGAGCATTTCACCGCGGTGCTGGCGGAATACATGATGAAGCACGAAGACATCTTCTTCGAAACCGAAGATGAAAAGCAGCGTGCCCTGTGGATGTGGCACATGCTGGAAGAGTCCGAGCACAAGGACATTGCCTATGACGTCTTCCAGGAGCTGTCCGGCAATTACCCCCTGCGAATTTCCGGTTTTGCGCTGGCCACCTTCACCATCATGTTCCTGGTACCGCTGGGTGGGGTGATGATTCCGGTGATGCGTCGTCCGCGTAACCTGATCAGCCCGCGTTACTGGAAAGACGTAAAGCGCAGCCTGGATCTGCTTGCCGGCCCGAAGGACGGCGTGTTCGGCAGCACCCTGACCCACATCATGGATTACCTGCGCCCGGATTTTCACCCCAATGATCACGACACCACGGCGTACCTGGAGTACTACAAGGAAAAGCTGCTGAACCCGGAAACCGGTTTGCTGACGCCTTATATGACTAAGGAATTCGTGCCGGCCCTGCGTGCCTGAACGGCGTGGAATACTGACCCTGAGCAGGTAAAGAGTAATGATGAATATTCTCAAGTTTCGTTCCAGCAAGCCGAGCCATAATGGCTATGCGGTCGTCACCGGCGCCGGCAGTGGTATCGGTCGCAGTTTTGCCCTGGAGCTGGCCAAGCGTAACAGCGCCGTGGTCTGTGCCGACCTGAAACTGGAAAGCGCCGAGGAAACCGTGGCGCTGATCGAAAAGGCCGGCGGCAAGGCCTATGCGGTTGCCTGTGATGTGGGCAAGGCTGCCCAGGTCAAAAAGCTGGCCGAACAATCCGAAAAACTGCTGGGCCATCCGGTCACCCTGGTGGTCAACAATGCCGGCGTGGGCATCGGCGGCAAGTTCGACGAACTGAGCCTGGAAGACTGGAAGTGGGCCATGGACGTGAACCTGTGGGGCGTGGTGCACGGCTGTCATTATTTCGTGCCCGGCTTCAAGAAGCAGGGCCGTGGCGCCATCATCAACGTGGCCTCCGCCGCTTCCTATACCGCCGCCCCGGAAATGAGCGCCTACAACGTTACCAAGGCGGGGGTACGTGCCCTGTCCGAGACACTCTATTCCGAGCTGAAACGGGACAATATCAAGGTCAATGTACTGTGCCCGACCCTGGTGCCCACCAACATCATCAAGGATGGTCGTATCCCGGATCGTTACTCAAAGCTGGCCGACCATGCGCTGATGAACTATGCCATGACCACCAGTGATTCCGTGGCCAAACTGACCCTGAACCGTCTCGACAAGGGCGAGCTGTACACCACCCCGCAGGTGGACGCCAAGTTGTTCTGGGTGATGAAGCGGGTATCTCCGAACCTGTATGCCGATTTTCTCGGTTTTTCTTACCGGTTCGTGAAAAACTAAGCGAGGTTTTATCTCATGGCAGCAGCAAAAAAGAACAGTGCTACCGAAGCGAGAATTTACGACACCTTTATCGTGGGCGCCGGTATTTCCGGCCTGTGTGCCGCGATCAAGATGAAGAAAGAAGGCTATCACGACTTCAAGATCATCGAGAAAGCCAGCCGCGTGGGTGGCACCTGGCGGGAAAATACTTACCCGGGCTGTGGCTGTGACGTGCCGTCTTCGCTGTACTCCTTTTCCTTCGCGCCGAGCAGCAAATGGAGCCACCTGTTTGCCCGCCAGCCGGAAATTCTCAGCTACCTGGAAGAAGTGAGCGAAGACTTCGGTATCCAGGAACTGATCGACTTCAACACCGAACTGGAAAATGCCCAGTGGGATGAAAGTCGCCAACTGTGGGTGCTGGACACCCAAAGCGGCGGCAAGAAAAGCCAGACCCTGGCACGCACCGTGGTGTTCGCCACCGGCCCGATCACCGAAGCCCAGATTCCGGCCCTGCCGGGGCTGGATACTTTCCAGGGAGAAATGTTCCACTCCGCCAAGTGGAACCACGACTATGATCTCACCGGCAAGCGCGTGGCCGTAATTGGCACCGGCGCCTCGGCGATCCAGTTCGTGCCGCAGATCCAGCCCAAGGTGAAAGAGCTGCACGTCTTCCAGCGTACCGCGCCCTGGGTGCTGCCCAAGCCGGACATGAACCTGGGCGATACCAGCAAGCAGGTGATCGACAAGTTGCCGATCATCCAGAAGAGCTGGCGCAAGGCGGTGGCCCAGTCACTGAACGTGATCAACTTTGGTCTGCGTAATCCGGCGGCCCTGAAACCGGTGAGCGCGGCGGCCAAACAATTGCTGCGCCTGCAAATCCGTGACAAGCAATTGCGCAAGGATGTGACCCCGGACTTTACCCTGGGCTGCAAGCGTATCCTGTTCGCCAACAACTATTACCCGGCGCTGCAAGCGGATAACGCCAACCTGATTCCCCATGGCCTGGTGGAAGTGGATGGCAACACCGTGATCGCCGCCAATGGTGAACGTCACGAAGTGGACGTGATCATCTGGGGCACCGGCTTTGACGTGTCCCACCCGCCCATCGGCCAGAAAGTGATTGATGCCAACGGCAACCGCCTGTCCGACCTGTGGAAAGACAGCTCGCCGGAAGCCTACCTGGGGGCCACCATGCAGGACGTGCCCAATGCCTTCCTGGTGCTGGGCCCCAATGTGCTGGTCTATGACTCCTTTATCGGCCTGGCGGAAGCCCAGTTGGACTACATCATCGACGGGTTGAAAAAGGTCAAGGCGGGAGGCATCAGCAAGTTCTCCATCCGCACCGATGTGTTGAAAAAGCACAACGACAAGGTCCAGAAACACCTCAAGACCACCGTCTTCAACAGCGGCGGGTGTAAGAGCTACTACCTGGACCAGAACGGCCGCAACTTCGCCGCCTGGCCCTGGTCGCTCAAGGAACTGAAAAAACGCCTGAGTAACTTCAAGCTGGATGACTACGAGGTGGTCTACCAGCGTGCGGAGAAAAAGAAAGCGGCCTGACGGCAGCACGCTGGCACGCTGGTGTTGGATTGGGGAAGACTGAAAAGTTCCCCAACCTCGGTGATTTCTACGAAGCTGCGGTAGGAGTTCCCTTCCAGGGGACGAACCGCGCCTGCGCGGAAATTCCCCAACGTACGATCCGGAATCGTAGGGTGGATTAGCCTAAGGCGTAATCCACCTTCATTTCTAATCCACCCTGCATTTCTACAACGCAAGCGAACCCTCAACCCCTTCGCCATGCGAGCATGGCTCCAACGCTCCAACGCTCCAACGGGAGAGGGAAGCGTCGTCACTCCGTCCCCTGCAACTTGTTCTCCACGTAGCTGGCGAGAATATCCCCGAACACCGTGGCCAGTTCCTCAAAGCTCTGCATGGGCTTGTCCTCGGACAGGTGGCGCACCACGGTGAAGATGCCACCGTTGATATAGAAGTACGCCACGGTGGGAATGTTGGGAAGCTTCAGCAGCTCCGGATGGTGCATCAGGTACTGGGTGAACAACTCCATGAGCGCACTGTTGATGGGGGACTGGTAAATCACCATGTCCATGCTGAAGGCGTGGCGGGCGCAGCGCAGATAGAGCTGATTATCCTCTTCCAGAAAATCCCGAAAACTGAACAGCAGCTTCTCGATGGCCTGGCGAATGTCCATTTTCACCAGCTCCGGGATCAGCGGCTTGATCAGGTCCACGGTGTCACTGACGAAGCGCTTGCTGGCCGCATCAATGATGGCGTCCTTGTCCTCGAAATATTCATACAGCGACCCCACGCCAATCCCCGCTTTTTCCGCGATCTGGCGGGCGGTGAGGGCACTGGGGCCGTGGTTGGCGATACAGATCAGGGCAGCCTGGACAATGGCGTCCACGGTGGCTTTGGAGCGTTGCTGCTTGGGTTTTCTTGCCATGGCAATAATCCGAGTTGAATCCGAACGAGCATTCGCTTTATTGTTACATTGACTAGTGTAACAGTAAAGCAGTCCGGCTCTGTTGCAGGCAGGTCGGACGGCTGTCGGGCCAGTAAAAATGGTCCCCTTACCCCTGACAGGAGTGCATCATGGCTTCCATCGATCTGGACAAAATGCTCGCCAAAATCAAAAGCACCCAATGGGCCCTGTCGGACATCGACTGGGATGCCCCCGGTGCCGAACTGATCACGGAAGAACAGTGGCCGAAACTGAAAGAGTTCATGGCCGACCTGATGTGGATCGAACACGTCGGCGCTCGCGCCTTTGCCGCCCTGGCCAAGAAGGCGCCCACCGATACCCTGCGTGAAATCTATACCTACTTCCATGCCGAAGAGCAGCGCCATGCCAATGCGGAAATGGCACTGATGCGCCGCTGGGGCATGCTCGATGGCGAAGAAATTCCCGAGCCCAACGTCAACCTTCGCATCATCATCGAGTGGCTGGACCGCTTCGCCGATGAGATGCCGGTGTATGTGCTCGGCACCGTGGTGCCCATGCTGGAAATTGCCCTGGACGGGGCGCTCTGCACCTTCCTGTTGGACACCGTGAAGGACCCGGTTTGCCACCAGGCGTTCGAGAAAATCAATGATGACGAGTCCCGCCATCTGGGTGTGGGTTTCACCGTCATGGAAATGCAGGGCCGCAGCGCCTCCTACATCAATATGGTGCAGATGATGGCACGGGTGATGGACCCGCGCCTGATTCTGGGCATCGCGTCCTACATGCCACTGCTTAACAAGATGCGTGACAACGTCATTGCCATGGGGCTGCCGGAAGAAAAACTCTACAAGGCCATGAAGAAGTTCGAGCGCATCGGTGGCCGCACCGAGGAAGGGCGCCGCAATCCCTGGTTTCAGCTTATCAAGCACCATGGCCGCTGGGTGACCAACCGCAGCAACAAGATCTACCACGTCCCCGTGGATGGCCTGGTCAAACTCACCGGGTTGATGCCGCGCAGGGCGCTGCCGGCGGTGCCGTCCTGGGTGAAGGAACTGACCTGGCAGCCCACTGCGACCCATTGAACGTCACTCTCTCCGTCGCCGGGGCATGCCCCGGCGATTCGCCTGATTGCGCAAGAAATAAACCGTTATGACCGAATCCAGTGATAAAAAGACCCCGGCAACGTCCGGCAAGGCGGCCGTAAAAAAGGCACCAGCCCGCAAGAAAACCGTCGCCAAAAAGGCCGCAAAAAAGGTGGCAGCGAAAAAGGCGGCGCCTAAAAAAGCCGCTGTCCGCAAGACGGCGGCCCGCAGAAAAACATCAGCACGGAAAGCCCCGGCGGCAAAGCCCGTGTCGGTACTGATCGTGGGCGCCGGCTTTGCCGGTCTGGGCATGGCCATTCGCCTCAAGCAGGCGGGTATCGAGGATTTCGTGATTCTGGAGCGCGGTAATGCCGTGGGCGGTACCTGGCGCGATAACCAGTATCCCGGGGCGGCCTGTGATATCCCGTCCAACCTGTATTCCTATTCGTTTGCGCCCAACCCCAACTGGTCGCGCAGCTTTTCCGGCAGCGCCGAGATTCTGGATTACATCCATCATCTGGTAGCGCGCTTTGATCTGGAAAAACATATCCGTTTCGAAAAGAACGTGGTGGATTTGAGCTTCGACGAAAAGCAGGGCATCTGGACTGCTACCACGGACCGTAACGAAACCTTTGCCGGACGTGCCGCCGTCATGGCACAGGGGCCGCTGTCCAATTGCAGCTTCCCGGACATTACCGGCATCGAGGATTTCCAGGGACACAAGATCCACAGTGCCCGCTGGGATCATGACTACGACTTCGCCGGCAAGCATGTGGCGGTGATCGGTACTGGCGCCAGTGGCATCCAGATCATTCCCGAGCTGGTCAAGGTGGCGAAGCATGTGAAGGTGTTCCAGCGCACCCCGGGCTGGGTGCTGCCGCGCCCGGACTTCACCACCCCGGACTGGAACAAGGCCCTGTTCCGCAAACTGCCGGTGAGTCAACAGGCCATGCGCAATCTGCTCTACTGGAGTCACGAAAGCATGGCCCTGGCAGTGATCTGGAATTCCCCGCTGACCCGGGTGGCCGAGCGACTGGCCAAGTTGCACCTGCGCCGGCAGGTGAAAGACCGTTGGCTGCGCCGGCAGCTCACCCCGGATTTCACCATCGGCTGCAAGCGGGTGTTGATCTCCAACGACTACTACCCGGCCCTGCAGAAAGATAACGCCAAGTTGATCACCTGGCCCATTGCCAGAATCAGCGAAAAGGGCATCCGCACCGTGGAAGGTATCGAGCACCAGGTGGATTGCATCGTCTTCGCCACCGGTTTCGACGTGAGTCATTCCGGCACCCCGTTCACGGTAAAAGGCCGTGGCGGCCGGGTGCTGGGTGAAGAATGGAAAGGCGGTGCGCGGGCCTACAAGAGCATCAATGTGTCCGGCTTCCCGAACCTGTTCATGACCTTCGGCCCCAACTCCGGGCCGGGCCACAACTCCGCGCTGGTCTACATGGAATCCCAGTTGGACTATGCGGTGAAAGGGGTAAAGAAAATTCTCAATGAAGACCTGACCTTGCTCGACGTGAAAGAAGACGAGCAGCGTCGCTACAACCGTGCCATCCAGAAGCGTCTGGCGAAGACCAACTGGAACTCCGGGTGCAAGAGCTGGTACCTCACTGAGGATGGCTACAACGCCACCATGTACCCCGGTTTCGCCACCCAGTACGCGGCGCAGATGGCCGAGTTCGACGAGTCCCATTACGAAACCGTCTGACGGGAGTCAGTTTGGTTTCTTTCCGGTGAACGCGGCCTCTGGCCGCGTTTTTTTATTTCCAAAACGTGAATCGAACAGAATGTCATCCCGGGGCACAAGTGCAGCGAATAACCCCGGGATAGCGGTCGCTTCAGCAGAATGACATAAAACCGTCACCCCCTTGTCGCCCCGGTTTCATGCCATCCGGGTAAAACCCTGAGTTCACCGTACCGGGTCAAAACGACGATAAGGGGAATTTCATGAAACCTTGGCATGCTTTGGGGGCCGGCCTGCTGGCGACAACCCTGCTGAGCGCTTGTGGGGGCGATAGCAACAACAACGCCAACGGGGGTGGAGACACCGTCGCCACGCCTGACAGTATCAAGCTGGTCTATCAGGGCCGTTATGAAGCCGGCAGTTTTGATAAATCCGCAGCGGAAATCCCCGCCTACGACAGCGGCTCCAGGCGCCTGTTCGTGGTCAATGCCGAACAGGGCGTGCTGGACGTGCTCGACCTCAGCGACCCGTCCGCGCCGCAAAAAGTGGGCACCCTGTCCGCCACGGACGTTGCCGATAATGTCGAGGTTAATAGTGTGGCGGTGTACAACGGCCTGGTGGCCGTCGCCATCGAATCCGACCCCAAGACGGATAATGGCTTCGTTGCCATTTACCAGGCCGATGACCTGAGCCTGCTGGGCAGTGTCGAAGTGGGAGCCCAACCGGACATGGTGGCCTTCACCCCGGATGGCAGCAAGGTGCTTACCGCCAACGAAGGCGAGCCCAGCGATGACTACAGCGTGGACCCGGACGGTTCCATCAGCATTGTGGACATCACGGACCCGGAGAACCCCGCCGTTTCCACAGCGGGTTTTGGCGCTTTTGATGCGCAGGAATTGCGCGACATGGGGGTACGCATCTACGGCCCCAATGCGGCTTCCGCTGCACAGAACCTGGAGCCGGAATACATTGCCATTTCCGCGGACAGCGCCACGGCCTGGGTCACCCTGCAGGAAAACAATGCCCTGGCCAAGATCGACATTGCCGCCGGTGAAGTGACCGACATCCTGCCCCTGGGCGAGATCGACCGTTCCACCGTGCCCATGGATTTCAGCGACGATGACGAAGTCATCAACATCACCACCTACGATGGCGTAGTGGGCCTGTACCAGCCCGATGCCATTCACGCCTACAGCGCCAATGGCAGCACCTGGCTGGTCACCGCCAACGAAGGTGACGCCCGTGCCTGGGGCGAAGACAACGATGCCTACTGGGGCGAGGAAGCGGATGACGAAGTCGATCCGCCGGTGGTGTGCGAACCGGATGCCAGCCAGGGCTTTGTGGAAGAGTTCCGCGTCAAGCACCTGGTCCATGCCAGTGGCTTTGATCGCCGCTGTGGCGATGACATGCCGCCGCAACTGCGCAACCTGGCCGAAGGGGCGCTGCTGGATCCGGCGGTGTTTGGCTACTGCGGCGCCACCGCCGGTGATCCCGGTGACTGTCGCGAAGATGATGTGCTGGGTCGCCTGAATATCACCTGGGTGCATGGTTACAAGACCGACGAAAACGGCGATCCGCTCATGTACACCGATGCCGGGGTTCAGGATGACGCTGGTACCCGCATCATGTACGACACGCTGTACAGCTATGGCGGCCGCTCCTTCTCCATCTGGGACGAGGATGGCAACCAGGTGTTCGACAGCGGCGATGCCATCGAGCAGTTCCTGGCCAGCGATGACTGCTGGCTCGGCGAAGACCGTGATGAAGCCTGCCAGGACTACTTCAATACCGGCCACGACGAAATCGACGCCCTGGACAGCCGCAGCGACGCCAAGGGGCCGGAGCCGGAAGGCCTGACCATTGGTGCCATTGGCGACAAGACCTTCCTGTTCCTGGGGCTGGAACGCATGGGCGGTGTGCTGGTGTATGACATCACCGATCCGGCGGCACCGGTCTATCAGGACTATCTGAATAGCCGCAACTACTGGGGTGACGGCGGCGGCAGCGACGACATTGAAGACCTGATCGACGATGGCCAGATCGCCGAAAGCGAGATCGGCTCCGTGGTGGGCGACCTGGGCCCGGAAGGCCTGGTGTTCATCCCGGTGGCGGATTCGCCCAACGGCAAGGCGCTGCTGGTGGTCGGCCACGAGGTTAGTGGCACCACCGCAGTCTATGAAGTGCAAAGCGTGTTCAGCGAATAATAACAATCCAACACGCCCTTGTTCAGGCGGCCTGCGGGCCGCCTTTTTTTATGGCTCATGGCGGATAGGAGCGGCGTTTCTGTGGGAGCGGTCGTTCGACCGCGATCTTTTGATCGGCGGGTTATCGCGGTCGAACGACCGCTCCCACAGGGGAGGCGTCTCAAACCTCACCCTGGCGCCGCGACAATCGCTACGTCTTCTGCTTTGCCTCAAAGGCCGCCAACTGCTCCGGCGTGGCCGGCGGTTGATGCTTCTCCTTCCATTCGGCATAGGGCATGCCATATACCCATTCCCGTGCCGCCTCATAGTCCAGTTCCACATCCCGTTCCCCAGCGGCGGCTACCAGCCATTTCGACAGGCAGTTGCGGCAGAAATCCGCCAGGATCATCAGGTCAATGTTCTGCACTTCCTTGTGCTCGTCCAGGTGCTTGAGCAGGCGGCGAAAAGCTGCCGCTTCCAGTTCGGTCTGCGTGGCAGGGTCCAGTTGTGTCATGGTGGGCTCCGTAAAATACCGTGCCCGCATGATACGCCCCTGACCATCGACGTGAACACGAAAGCGCGCATAATGGAGGCAACGCCAATCTCACGGAGGAACAATGATGTTGCGACAGGGGCGAATGGCTGCCGCAGTGGCGCTGATCCTCACGCTGCTACTGACCGGCTGCGGCATGGACAGCGAGGAAAAACGGGTGGCCATGGCCATCAACCAGGCCCTGACCACCCAGGGGCTGGGTTACTGGCAGGTGGAAGACGTGGATGTGGAACAGCAGCGTGAAGAGCAGGCGGGCCCACTGCATATCGCCACCTATGACGTCCAGGCCGAACTGGTACTGGAAACGCCCCTGCGTGAAGTGCGTTATGTGGACGAGCGCGAGCGCCGGGTGGTTACCCATACCGGCCTGCCGGAGGGTGCCAGCCGCGACCTGCGTGCCTCCGTGCAGATCACCCGCACCGGTGACACCGACAGTGTGGTCACCACCCTGGACGAAGGGGATCTGCCCCGTGGCATGACCCGCGCCGACTTCGAACATCGCTTTGACGGCTGGGAGATCATTGCCGTGGACAGCGATGCCTACCAGGAGCTGGTGGACGCCCGGCAAGCCGCGCTGGACAAGCGCCTGACCGCCCTCGCCGAGGCAGACCACGCCCTGCGTCAGGTCCAGGTGCAACTGATGGCCGCCCAGGCGGAACTGGCCGTGCTGGAAAAGAACGCCGAAGAAGTGGGCGGTCTGGGCGAGCCCATGGAGCGGGCCAGCCAGGAAGTGGAAGTCCTGCTGGAACAGGTAGCGGAGCGCGAAGCCCACCGCGACGCGCTGGCCCGCCAGGTGGAGCAGCGCAAGCAGACACTGGCGGACCTGAAAGGGGAATAGATTACCCGGGAACGAAGCCGTGTAGGGCGGAGATCGGCTCACGCCGATTTCCGCCCTACGGTTTCATCCCTGGCGTCGGAACCTTGCCATAGGGACGATGGCCGCCAGCTTGGGTATCATGACGGCCCCGCAGTACCGACGAGACCTGTCCATGTTTGAACTCACCCTGACTCCGCGCTTCTACGAAACCGATGCCTTCGGCCATATCAACAACACCGTGGTGACCGGCTGGTTCGAAACCGGCCGATCGGGCCTGTTCGAGGTGTTCAGCGAAGGCGGCGAAGCCGCCACCCTGCCGCTGATCCTGGCCCGCATCGAAGTAGATTTCGTCGGTCAGATCTATTACGGCAGCGACGTGACCATTCGCACCGGCATTGAGCGGTTGGGCAACAGCTCCTTTGTGGTGCTGCACCAGGCCTGGCAGAACGGCAAACTGGTGGCCCGGGGCAAGGCCGTGCAGGTGTACTTCGAGCACGACAAGCAGGCCTCGGCCCCGATTCCGCAGCGTTTTCGCGAGCTGCTGGAGCCGCACATCGGTGAGCTACCAGAGGCGTGAGAAAGACTGCCGGAAACCCGCTGTTGGAGCTTTGCTCGCAAAGCGAAGGGGATTGTCTGCGCACCGGGAGATTCGCCTTGCGAGCAAGGCTCCAACGGCGAATTCGGTGGTGTTTGGCTGGAATCTCCAGGCTGGAAGGCTCTGTGGATTCCGGTGTTGTCCATAAACCAGGCTATCCCAACCATAGGGACAGCATCATGGCGTCTTGACGTGGTATCGCTACACTAGCGGTTCACACCTGTAACGCTGAGCGAGAAAACCGGTATGGCCTATAAGGGACAGGAAAACCTGGATCACCTCCAGCCCCGCAAAATTGGCGTGCTGATCACCAACCTGGGAACGCCGGATGCGCCGCAAGCCGGTGCCCTGCGCCGTTACCTGCGCGAGTTTCTGTCTGACCCCCGGGTGGTGGAGATTCCCCGTTTCATCTGGTTCTTCATCCTTAATCTGGTGATTCTGGTGATCCGCCCGCGCAAATCCGCCGAAGCCTACAAGAGCGTGTGGACCGAAGCCGGTTCGCCGCTGCTGGTGCACAGCCTGGCCCAGGGCGAGGGTATTGGTGAGCGCCTGCACAGGAAATATGGCGAGGATGTGGTGGTGCGTGTCGGCATGCGCTATGGCAACCCCTCCATCCGCAGCCAGTTGCAGGCCTTCGAGGATGCAGGCATCCGCAAGCTGCTGGTGCTGCCCCTGTACCCGCAATACTCCGGTTCCACCAACGCGTCCACCTTCGACGCCCTGGCCCGGGACTTCATGCAACGCCGCCTGTTGCCGGACCTGCGATTCATCAGCCACTACCCGGACTATCCGCCCTATATCCAGGCCATGGCGGCTCACATTCGCGCCTACCGGGAGGCGCACGGCAGCGCCGACAAACTGGTATTCAGTTACCACGGCGTACCCAAACGTTTCCTGCTCAAGGGCGACCCCTATTTCCACGAATGCCATCAAACCTCGCAGCGGCTGGCCGCAGCCCTGGGGCTGAATGACGACCAGTGGATCACCACCTTCCAGTCCCGCTTCGGCGCGGAGGAATGGCTGCAACCGTATACCGATGCCACCATGAAGGCCCTGCCCGGCGAGGGCGTGAAATCCGTACAGGTCTTCTGTCCCGGCTTCTCGGCGGACTGCCTGGAAACCATCGAAGAAATCGACCAGGAAAACCGCGGTTACTTCGAGGAAGCCGGCGGTGAAAGCTTTGCCTATATCCCTGCCCTGAACGCCCAGCCGGCGCACCTGGATGCGTTGACGCAGTTGATCGAAGAGAACCTGCAGGGCTGGTTGGCCCAGAATAATTCAACCCCATCCCGGGCCTGACCCGGGATCACCTTCCTCTCCCCTCAAAGATAACCAACGTCATCCCGGGGTTATTCGCTGCGCTCACCCCTTCGGGGCCAGCCTTCGGCTGTTCGGCGCAGCGCTTGTGCCCCGGGACCACCCTCGGCCGGCAGGGCCCTTGGAAAGGCCGTCATGCTGTGCACAAGGTTGGTGTCCATCTATCCCCAATATGGGGGATGTGCACGCTATGCGCAGCGATTAAGGTAAACCTCAAGAAATCACAGCAAGGGAGCCAGGGGTGCTCGGGGATGATGAACTGACAGAAGTGATGGATGCGATCTATTTTGCGTCCCACCAGAAAGGGGGCTGGCAGGGTTGTCTGGAGCGCATAGCCCGCCTTTTTGCGGCGGACTCTGCCCGGCTGTTAATGCTGAGCAAGGATAACGGCGAGCCAGTCGTGGCGTATCAGAGTCGGGTTTCAACGCGGCTGGAAAAGGAGCGTGAGGCCGGCTTGAGCCTGTGCGAGGTTTGCCACGACATGGATGAGGCTCATCTGGAGCTTGTTGTTCAACGCCCGGCGGGCGAAGGGCCGTTCTCCGAGGATGACAGGCAGCACCTTGAGGTGTTGATGCCCCATATCGCCAGGGCCATGCGCCAGGAAGCCGTGGCCAGGGTGCTCAATGACCGGCAGGCAGCGGTGCAACAGCAGAAGCAGGGAGCCTTGCTGTTACTGGATGGCGAGCAGAATGTGGTGTTTCTGTCTTCCGAGGCAGAAGACTTGCTGAGTCGCACCGGCGCCATGAAGCTTGAAGAGGGGCGCTTGCGCCTGGTCCAGCGTCAGCACCAGGTGGCCCTGGATACCCTTATTCAGGGGTGTTTTGACAGTAAATCCAGCGGCATGATCAATCTGAGCGGCAGTGATCCGGTGGCATCGCGTTTATTGGTCAGCACAGTCCAGCCGCGCAATCATGAGCTGTTTCCTTCCCATGGCCTGGTCGCGGTGTTTGTCGTCGCCGGGGAGTGTGAGGAAACCAGTAAAGAGGATGTGATCGGGCAGTGGCTGGGCCTGACCGGGGCCGAAGCCCGGGTTGCCGGCCTTATTGCCCAGGGCCGGCGTCCAGCGGAGATCGCCGAGGAAATCGAACTGTCGGTGCATACCGTGCGCCATCATATCAAGAGCATCTATCGCAAGACGGGAGCACACTCTCAGTCCCAATTGACCGCGCTGGTGCTGAACTTGCCCGCATGAGTCATGCAACCGGGGTTCCCGGGTGCTATTGTGGAACGTCATGAGGGGTATGCCGGGCTCGCCCCGGCATCTTCGCTGCCATGGTGCTGAGTGGTTGTCGACCAAAAAGAGGTTGCCATCATGTTTGCTGGCAAGGGGTTGAGTGCGTTACTGGATGCCCTGTATTACGCACCGTATGAGAAATCAGGCTGGCAGGAATTCCTGAACCGGATGGTCAGCCTGTCCGACAGCCGTTCCGCCCGCATTCTGGTGATGAACAAGGATGCCGACCAGGTATTTTCCGGCGTGCAGGTCAATACGGACGCCAAGGCCCACAAGGCCTTTGTGGATCACTTCGTCAATTTGTGTCCGTGGCGGCCCGGTCTGGCGACATTGCCGCCCGGCCAGTTCTATTCTTCCTTTCTTGACGGCATCTGTGACCAGAAAACGTTCTACCGGTCCGAATTCTTCAATGACTGGGCCCGTGAACTGGATATCCATCATGGTGCCAGCGGCACCATCTGGCAGCATGAGGGGCAAACCATCCAGGTGTTTATGCAGCGCACCGGTGGACAGGGCCATTTCACCCGCGCCGAGACCAATGCCTTCAATGCCCTGGCGCCCCATATTCGCCGTGCGCTACGGCTGGAAGCCATCATGCATCAACAGAAACAGCAGCAGGACTATCTGGAACGGCAAGGCCGTTTCAATGCCTTGTTGCTGCTTGATGCCCACCAGAATGTGGTCCACGTTTCCGAGCAGGCCTGGCAACTGATCCAGGACAATACCGAGCTATACCTGCATGGACAAAAACTCAGACTGCAAGACAAGGCGGCACAGGAAAAGCTGGGCAAACTGCTGACGGCCTCCTTTGCCAGCAAGGTGTCGTTGGCACCGGTCACCGGTGGCGTGATCCCTCTGCCCCGTTTTGCCAGAACCCCGCTTCTGATTCAGGTCATGCCCCTGCACCCGGATGCGGATCGGGCGTTGATGCCGGTGCCTGCCCATTGTGCGCTTTTTCTGCTGGACGGAGAGGCGGAAACGGAATTCGACCTGGACAAGCTGTCGGCCCTGTTGGGTCTGACCCGGGCAGAAGCGCGAGTTGCTGCCCTGGTGGCCCAGGGCGAAAAGGTGGCTGACATCGCTATCCTGTGTCAGGTGTCTCCTCATACCGTACGCAGCCAGATCAAGAGCATCTTCCTCAAGGCCGAAGTATCCAGCCAGGCGCAGCTCACCGCCCTTGTCAGGGCCCTGCCGGTGCTGCGCTACCAGCCCGCTCCACAAACCCCGTTTCTGTCCGCCGCATCCGGAGAGTAAGCGCAGTGAATAACCCCGGAGTGACGAATTCTCCACCCTACTCGCAAATACCCAACGTCATCCCGGGGTTATTCGCTGCGCTCACCCCTTCGGGGCCAGCCTCTGGCTGTTCTGCGCTGCGCTTGTGCCCCGGGACCTCCCTTCGTTGGCAGAGCATTCGGAAAGGCCACCATGATTTGAAGGGGGTAGAAAAAGAGGTTAGTGCGCACTCATCCCCAATTTTGGGGATGCGCGGCAGGGGGCCGAGCAGTGATGATCGAGTCATCTCAATATCGATATGACTGGAGGGATCATGAAAACCTTGAAAATCAGCTCACTGGCGCTGGCCGTGGCGTTAACGGCTTGTGGGGATGGTGGCTCCTCGTCTGGTGGCTCGTCAGCACCGACCGGGCCTTCCACAAAATCCGAAACCGGTGTTTTTACCGACAGTGCCGTAGCGGGTATCAACTATCAAACCAACCCGGGAGGCCTGAGCGGCAAGACCAATGCGCTGGGGGAATATAATTATGTTGAGGGAGATACCGTCATCTTCAGTATTGGCGATACCGAACTGCCAGCGGTAACGGCAACCGGACGTGTAACGCCGGCGGATATGGCCGAAGGTAACAATGCGGATGTGGTAACCAATGTGCTGCGGTTGCTTCAGACCCTGGATGACGACGGTAATCCGGACAATGGCATTACCATTAGTCAACAAACCCTTGATGACTTTGTTGGCAAGGATGTAGAGGTGAATCAGCCTGCCGCCGCCTTTGAAACCGAGGCCGAGGCTGCTATTGGCGAAACCCTGGTAACGGAAGAAGAGGCTGAAGCGCACTTTGCTGCTTCCCAGCAGGCCGATCTGCGTGGCAGTTGGCTGCTTGAAGATGATTTTGGCCGCAATGTATTGAGTTTTCTGGACGGTGGCCGCTACATCATTGCGCATTCAAATGCTGATGATGGTGATCAAGAGGCCGCAACTGCGGAATGGGGAACCTACACCTGGGACCCGGTATCTGGTGACTTCACCCTGACGGTGTCCGGTGAATCCGATAATAGTGGCGGCTTGTCTGATCTGTCAGGTGAGACCGTCACATTACAGTTGGCCGATAGTGAGTTTGTTCTTACGGTCACGGAAGAGCTGGCGGATGATCAATTCGTAGACAATACAGTGACGTTTACGGCGATTGAAAGTTCGACAGATCCGCTTGTCGGGGCCTGGTATCTGGCCGAAGAGGGTGGCGCCTTCAATGTGCTGACCATTCTTGACGGTAGCCATTACACCATCGCTCACAATGCCAATGAGGAATCCTATGAGGGGGCCTCTCCCATAGCGGTATCTTCTGAGTGGGGCACTTATTCAACTAGCGGTGGTGCTTTCACTATTACCGGCGTTGACGCGGAAACAGATGGGCCGGGCGGGCTCTATGACGCGGGCTCCCTTAACGCGCTTGAGTCCTATGAACGGCACCCGTGGGGCGACCTGACCTTTACTCATGCCGAGGACGGCAGCTTCAGTTTCAGTCGTATTGGCCGTTTCGCTGTGGAGCTGGAAGATCTGGCCGGGAACGCCAGTACTGTTGTCGTCGAGCGTGAAGAAGAAGGCTTCTTCGAAGGAATGGACATTGACTTCAGCATTGACCTGGTTGGCGAAGACGACAAAGCCAATATCTATCTCAATGAAGATGGCACCGGTACGCTGACTTTCTCTCCTGGTACTGAGGATGAAGCATCCAGCACCATTGATGCTCCCTGGGAAGCGACAACAAGTGGCACCCTGATGTTCACGGAAACCATGCAGGACGAGTCCACTGGAAGCTGGACGCTTGCGCCCATAAAGAATAGTGATTCGGACTCCGTGATTGTCGACTTCCGCCATATTGATGGCGGTACAGAAAGCTTGCTCGGGTTCTTTGTCAGCGATGTGGAAAATCCCGTTGGAGAAGGTGAGGTTCTTCCTCAGTAACGCCTTGCCTGCATTCAGCAAAAAGGGGAGGCGAGGTCTCCCCTTTTTTGTGTTTGCTGAATGATTCGGGGAAAAGCTATGTATTCGTTTCAGTCCATCGAATAAAACCAACGTCATCCCGGCGTTATTCGATGCGCTTACCCCGGAGAGGCAGTGGTTTGAATATTGTGGTGCTCTTTACTGTCATGCCGAGCTTGCCTCGGCATCCCCCCGCCGTTGGCAGAGAATTTGGAAAGTCTGCGATGGGTTGATGGAGGCTCCGGGGCAAGCCCGGGATGACGTTAGTTGAGTCATGTTCGGAGTGACTGAGGTGAGCACTACCGCAACAACGCGGCCAGAATCCGGCTGAT
>JAKSCQ010000162.1 GCA_022360555.1 Pseudomonadales bacterium | reverse complement strand
CCTGGAGGGTACCCAGGGGCACGCCGACAACCATGTGATCTGGTATGGGCCGCTGCCGCTGTTTGGCGACTCGGTCTTCACCACGGAAGCGCTGCTGGTCATGGACCTGTGGCTGTCGCAAATCGAAACCGATGACACTGCCACCGGCATCGCCGAAAAAGTGGTGGCCAACAAACCGCTCTACGCCCGTGACCGCTGCCTGTCCGTGTCATCCCTGTTCGGCCCGGAGGGGCCCATCGTCCCGCTGACCGGCAACCTGCTGTACCCCGAGCCGATTCTCCCCGGCCTGGACCTTTCCCTGCTGCCTCCGCCGCCGGCGGAAACCGGGATTGTGGTCGATGCCTTGACCGGCCAGGTGTGCGGACTGGATGTGGCCGAGCTGCCGGTGGTCTCTGAACTCCCCGTGTTGGGGGAGTTGCTGGGCACCCTGGGAGCGTTGCTCTCACCCATTACTGACCCGGTGCTGAACCTGCAGCAGACGGTGGTGCAGACCCGTTTCGGTACGCCACGGACCGTGGCCGGTGACAGCATCGAGACTCTCACCAACAAGTGCCAGCTCAAACCCGTGGACCCGGCGGACTACCCCACGGTGCCGGACCCGGAGGGCTTTGCCGAGCAGGTGGCGGTCATCTTCCCGGAGGGCGTCTGCGATTACAGCAAACCGGGGGAGGGCGTGGTGCCCACTCGAACCTGGTTGCAATACGGCGACGCGGAACAGGTGATCTATGGCGGCGCGCCGATTACCACCGACGCGGCCAGCTCCCGTCAGGGCTGGGCCTCACCGGCGTTTGAGGTGGAGGTGCGCTAAGCCTGTTGGAGCCTTGCTCGCAAGGCGAAGGGGGGAATCGGGCCCCGGTGCCTGCTGACACTTTCGCTTTGCGAGCAAAGCTCCAACGGCCTCTTTATTGGCTGCGCGTTGCGTGAAAGCCTAACGCTCCAGCTGATACGCCGCCAGCTCGCTGTCCGCATCAAACTGCATCACCGTGCCGCCATTGAGTTGCACGGCTTCCCCGGTCAGTGACACGGCCTCATCGCCGAGGACGCCGTCGTTGAACCGGTAGACCGGGCTGGGAGCTTCGTTCAGGCAGTGACTGCGGAAGCGCGCCTTGGCATCGAGCACACCGTCCCGGGCGTTTTGCCAGGCGGTCATGGCCTGGTTGCCATGACGCTGTTGCAGCATGTCGCGGGTGACCGCCGGGGCCAGCGCCACGGCGGTGGCGTTGTTGCCGCCGAATCCCTTGGAATTGATCAGGGTGGCCTGCAGGCCATCGCGCTGCACATGGTCCATGGCGAAGTCCAGATGCTGGCGGTGCACATCCTCGGCAATATGGTCGATGCTGCGGATGCCGGGGATCAGGTCATGGGCAAAGCTGCCCAGCGCCGCCGCCAGTTGATCGCCGCCCGCGCTACCCAGCGAGTGGCCCACAAACGCCTTGATGGCGGTCACCGGCCACTGGCGAATACCGAAGGCCTCGGCCACCCGGTCCAGAATCACCGATTCGGTGACCCGGTTCTGCGGGGTGCCGGTGCCGTGGGCATGGACAAAGCTGTGCTCACGCAGGCCCTGTTCGCCGATCAACTGGCGGGTGAGGGCGGCGGCCTTGCCCACGGTGAGGTAGTTGCCCACCCCGGGGGCGGAAATGGACTTTTTGGCGCCGTCGGCGTGGATGAACACATCCGGCACGGCGCCGAGGATGTCGGCGCCCAGTTCCAGTGCCAGGCTGTCGTCCATCAGGATGGCAAACTGGGCGGATTCGGCCATGGTGAAGCCGCAGTTGGCGGAGAAGGGGCGGCAGGCACGGCGCACGTCGGCCTGGCTGGCGCCATCCAGTGCCGCCAGGTCCTGGTCTTCCGCCAGCGCGCCCATGGCCCGGTAACCTTCCATGATTTCCGCCACCAGCGGTGCTTCGCTGGTGCCCACGATGGCTACCCGCACCTTGCCGCCGCGGATGGCCTGCACCCCTTTTTCCAGGTTGTAGAGGAAGGTGGCGCAGGCGCCCAGCATGCCGCCGGTGGTGCCCACCGAATGCAGTACATAGGCATTGAGAAAATCAGCGGTCATCTCGCCCAGCCCCAAGGGAACCTGCTTGGAAGTGATGCGATGGCCGTTGGGCGGGAAACGCATGACGCCGCCCAGGCCATTGTCATCCATCTGCGACATGGCATTGCTGGCATAGACCGCCACCTGGTCCGGGCGCACCTTGCCGGCCACCGTGGCCCAGTCCAGTCCCAGGTCGCCCAGGGCATCGCTAATGCCGAAAATCGCCATCTGCAGGGCGCGGGGGTGATTGCGCGAGGCATACAGGGCACCTGGGTCGAAACCTTCCGGCAGTTGCCCGGCGGCACTGACCCGGCGTGGAGAATCATGGGGGACGCGCAGGTCCAGCCCCGCAGGCAGGGTCACCCGGCTGCGGCGCTTGTCGATAGGGGAGACCTGCCAGCCCGCGGGTAGCGGGTCAGGCAGGTCCATATTGCGCATTTCCAGGGTAACGGGAATGTCGCTGGTGCCGCTGATGGCGGCGTGGAGCCGGTGCTGGTCGGGCAGGGCGCGGATCAGGGTGGCATCCAGTTGGCTGCCCGGGTCACGGCCGGTGAGCCGCGCCAGGGATTGCAGAGTGTCGCCACGGGCGGCGTCGGTCAGTGCCTCGAAGACCAGCCGCTGAAAGCTGAAATGCAGGGCACTGCGGCCAGCCGCATTGATGCCGCCCATGGCGGTGATCACGGGTAATGCTGTCATGATGCTCCCGGGTTCTGCCCCCAGTATTGTGACTAGCCGGTCAGGGTACAGGTGAAATCCGGTTTTGCGTATACGACAGAGGGCGAATCCGGTCAGGAAAGTGCAACAGAGTTTTAAAGTGAAAGCGGATGTTTCGGGGGGAGATGATTCAAGCGGTGTGAGGCTGCACCGTGGGAGCGGTCGTTCGACCGCGATTATCCCCGGCTTCCTGTACCGATTCGCGGTCGAACGACCGCTCCCACAGTGCTTTGGGTTTAAGCAGGGATGCAACGAAAAACGGGGCCCGAAGGCCCCGTTTCATCTGGCATCAAACGCCTGACGTCTTACACCAGCTCCACAGCCACTGCCGTGGCTTCACCACCACCGATGCACAGGCTGGCCACACCGCGCTTGCCGCCGGTGCGCTTGAGCGCGTGGATCAGGGTGAGAATGATGCGTGAGCCGGTGGAGCCCACCGGATGACCCAGGGCACAGGCGCCGCCGTGGATGTTGACCTTCTCGTGGGGGATACCCAGGTCAATCATCGGCATCATGGCGACCATGGCAAAGGCTTCGTTGATCTCGAACAGATCCACGTCGTCCACGCTCCAGCCCACCTTCTTCAGCACGGACTCGGTGGCGCCGATGGGGGCCAGGGTGAACTCACCCGGGTGCATGCTGTTGGTGGCGTGGGCGAGGATGCGCGCCAGCGGCTGCAGGCCGCGCTCACTGGCCACCGATTCGCGGGCCAGTACCAGCGCAGAGGCCCCATCGGAAATGGAGCTGGCGTTGGCGGCGGTCACGGTGCCGTCTTTGGCGAAAGCCGGGCGCAGGCTCGGAATCTTCTCGATATTGGCGTTGCCGGGCTGCTCATCGGTGTCCACCACGGTTTCACCCTTGCGGGTCTTCACGGTGACCGGAACGATCTCGTCCTTGAACCAGCCGTTGTCGATGGCGGCCTGGGCACGCTTCAGGGATTCGATGGCGTAGTTGTCCATGTCCTCGCGGGTAATGCCGCGCTTGTCGGCCACTTCCTGGGCGAAGGAGCCCATCAGGCGACCGGTCTCGGCATCTTCCAGGCCGTCCAGGAACATGTGGTCATAGACCTGGCCGTGGCCCATGCGCATGCCGCTGCGGGCCTTGTCCAGCACATAGGGGGCATTGGTCATGGATTCCATGCCACCGGAAACCACGATGTCGTTGGTACCGGCCTTGATGGAATCGTAGGCGAACATGGTGGCCTTCATGCCGGAGCCACACAGCTTGTTGATGGTGGTGGCGCCGGTGTTGTCCGGCAGGCCGGCCAGACGCATGGCCTGGTGGGCGGGGCCCTGCTTGAGGCCAGCGGGCAGTACACAGCCCATGATGACTTCCTGTACGTCTTCTGGCTTCAGGCCGGCACGGGACACGGCTTCACGGATCGAGGCGGCGCCCAGTTCGGGAGCGGAGACCGCAGACAGGGAACCCTGGAAGCCACCCATG
>JAKSCQ010000167.1 GCA_022360555.1 Pseudomonadales bacterium | reverse complement strand
TCGTAGCGTTCGTTGCCGTTGATCACCTGACCGGCGCTGCCGCCGCCCAGGCCGTTGCTGACCAGGTCCATGACCTGATCCACGCTCAGGCCGTAGCGACTGAGGGCGTTGCGATCCGGGGTGACGACAAGCTGGGCTTCACCGGCGATCTGTTCCAGTTGCACGTCGGTGGCGCCGTTCACTTCTCTTACTGCCTGGGTGATGGCTTCGCCTTTTTCCTGCAGCACGTCGAGATCCGGGCCGAACAGTTTGATTGCCAGTTGTGCTTTTACACCGGAGAGCAGTTCGTCCACGCGCATGGCGATGGGCTGGGAAAAGTTAAGCAGCAGGCCGGGATGCTTTTCCAGTTTCTGCTGAATTTTTTCCTGTAGCTCAAGGCGGTTGCTGGCGCTTTCCCATTCATCCACCGGCTTGAGGCCGATATAAATTTCCACGTTGCTCACCGGTTCCGGGTCGCCGCCGATCTCGGCGCGCCCTACCCGACTGAGCGCGTAGGTGACTTCCGGGAAGGCCATGATTTCCTTCTCCAGTTTCTGGCCCACATTCAGGGCGGTGTCGAGGCTGGAGGATGGGGCCAGGGTGACGCGCAGGGCCAGGGTGCCTTCTTCCAGTACCGGCACGAACTCGGTGCCGATAAAGGGCGTGGTGGCCAGCGCCAACGCGAACAAACCGACGGCGCCGCCGACTACCACTTTACGGGCTTGCATGGCTTTGCCCAGCAGGGTGCGGTAGCGGGCTTCCAGCCACTGCATCAGTTTGTTGGGCTTTTCTTCCACGCCGTGACGGAACAGAAAACCGGCCAGTGCGGGCACCACGATCAACGCCACCAGTACGGCGGCGGCCATGGCGAGCATGATGCTGATGGCCATGGGCACGAACATTTTCGCTTCCACCCCTTCGAAGGCGAACAGCGGCAGGAACACTACAAGGATAATGCTGGCGGCGAAAAACACCGGGCGAGCCACTTCCTGGGCGGCGTCTTTTACCCTCAGGGCGATGCCGC
>JAKSCQ010000094.1 GCA_022360555.1 Pseudomonadales bacterium | reverse complement strand
GGTAATGTCTTCAACGGAATCAATACGGGTTTTCATGGAAACTCCTGCAGCAGGACCTCAAAGGGTACCTCAGTGCAGGCGCAGGAAGCACTGGCCGGGAACGACGTCGGCCAGGTCAATCAGTCGAGGATGAAGGAGATCAGTGCAGGGTGATGTTGTCGGCCAGTACCACAGGCGCGATTTCCTGGGCGTCTTCCATGACCGGTTCGCCATCCACGCCGGTCACATCGAAATGTGCCGAAGTCACCTCGCCGTCGATCATGTCGGGGATAGCATCGAGAAAAGTATCCACGTGCTCGGAACCGAAGTGGACTTCCAGCGCGTCCAGGCTGCTCCATTGCTGCAACACCATGATCACCCGGGGTTCGTCCGCCTGCAGATAGACCTCGTAGGCCAGGCAGCCCGGCTCCTTGCGGGATGCCTTCGCCAGGTCCTGCACCAGCTCCAGCGCCTGGGGCTGCTGGTCTGACTTTACCGGGAATGCACCTTTAACAATGATCATTAAACAAGTCGCTGCGCTGGGAAAACGACCATTATAGCACAATCCGGCCCGGTTTGCCGGGGTGGGCTAGTCGCAGAAACGGACCGACTGCTCCAGCGGTTCACGCCCTACCCGCGTACGGTTGGCGGCAATGTCCGGATCTTCGTAGCCAAAGCTGATGCCCAGCACGATGGCAGTGGAATCCGGAATCCCCAGAATCTCACGGACATCGTCCGGGTAGTAACGCATGCTACCCTGGGCACAGGCTCCCAACCCATAGGCGGTCATGGTCAGCAGCAGGGATTGCACATACATGCCCACGTCCAGCGCCACGGTCACGCCGAACTGGCGCTCCATGCCGATAAAGGCCACATGGGGAGCATCAAACAACTGGAAATTGCGCAGCTCGGCGCGGCGGCGTCCTTCCCGGTCCTCCCGGGCAATCCCCATACTGCCGTACAACGCCATGGCACAGTCCACCTGTCGCTCACGATAGATGCCCTCGAAACGCGGCAAGCTCTCATAGTCCGGAGCGAAGGGCACGCCACGGCTGACCTTGTCCACCAGGCGCTCGCGCAGGACATCACGGGCATTACCGCTGGCGACCCAGACCTGCCAGGGCTGGATATTGCAGTTGGAGGGCGCATGCTGGGCCAGGGAGAAGATTTCCTTCAGGGTTTCAGCAGGCACCGGCTGGTCCAGAAAGCCACGCACCGAACGGCGCTGTTTCAGGGACTGGGCAAGAGAGAGGGAATCGGCGGTCATGGTTCGCTCCTGGCTGTGACTGACCGCAGTCTACCCAGCCAGGGCAGGAAGGACGATGACAGGAATGCTCAGCAACACTGTCCGTTCAGGCGGCCTCGCCAGTGGCTTCACGCATGGCCTGACAGATCTGGTCAATCACCGGTTCCGCCAGCTCCATTCTGCCGTCACCACCGTCTACACCAAAACGGCGGGCGCAATCCGGACACAGCACATTGAAGATCAGTTCATCACCCTGGGAGCGGGCAGGCAGCACCGCCCAGTGCTCGCGCCGAGCCTGCTGGCCGATCCGGTGGTAGTAGTCCAGATTGACCTCTCCACCCGGCTCGAAATCAAACGTGGCGGGGCAGCGGCTGCAGTTTAACCACATGTCATAAAGTGCCGCTGCGTCGTAGGGGTCCCTGGGATCAAAAGTCATCGCCACCTCCTGTGGCTGTCTTGCTGACAATATCCGACCCTTTTTAGGGTATTTTTTGTCCAATTCCTACGAATTGCGTCACAGTTAGCAAGGTTATAGCCGATGTCCTACAGCCATTTGCCGCCCCCCCAGGGCCATCATCTCCAGTTGCAGGCAGGCATGCTCGGCCAGCACCTTGCGTCCTGCCGGGCTGCTGTCGAGCATGGAAATACCGGCCCCGAACATGATGGCGATAGCCGCTTCCGCCTCCTGCACCGCCGGCACCGGGTCCCGCCCCTGGGCCGCCACCGCCTGGCTGACGTCCTCGGCCAGTTCATCCACCAGCAACTGCAATTCCCGCTGAATGCGCAACCGGTAGCGGTCATGGCTGCCCAGGCGTTGCTGGACCAGCAAGCGGAAGTCGTTGCCATTCTCACTGATATAACGGACAAAACGGGCGACCAGATCCTTCACCGCCTGGGCCGCCCCAATCTCGATCATGCTGCGGCGTTCGTATTCCATGGCGGAACGCAGCCGGAAACAGCAGGAATCGATCAGCGCCAGCCCCAGCGCCTCCATGTCCGGAAAATGGTTGTAGAGAGAGGTGGCCGCCAGCCCGGATTCCCGCGCCACCTCCCGCAACCCCAGACTGTCGAGCCCACGCCCGCCGGCCATCAGGTTGCGGGCTGCCTCCAGGATCCGCTCCCGGGTTTGCCGTTTCTGTCGCTGCCGCGCTGTTTCAGCCATAACCGTACCACTAACAAATGTTAGTTTAATAATCCCATAAACCTTAGGGCTTCCTCAACTACATCCCGGTTACAAAACAGTCTTTGACAAACATTTGTTAGTTAAACCACAATTCACCTAACACTTGTAAGGCAAGACGGTTGTCGCTTGCCCGCATCACGGCGCATTATCAGTAAGCGCTACAACACAGTACTGCCCGGCCTCGCCGGGCAGCAGGGAAGCAAATAAAGGGGACATACATGAATTACTTCGTTACCGGCGCCACAGGCTTTATCGGTCGTTTCCTGGTGGGACGTCTGCTCAGACGGGAAGATAGCCGCGTCTTTGCCCTGGTTCGGTCCGGCTCGGAATACAAGCTGGACGCCCTGCGCCGGCGGCTGGGCGTGGATGCCGACCGGCTGGTTGCCATTCATGGCGATATCAATGAAAAGCTGCTGGGCATCAGCAAGCGTGACCAGGACGACCTGAAGGGCCAGATCGACCACTTTTTCCACCTGGCGGCCATCTATGACCTGACCGCCGACGAAAATACCCAGCGCTACACCAACATCGAAGGCACCCGCCAGACCCTGAAACTGGCGGAAAAACTGGAGGCCGGCTGCTTCCACCATGTCTCCTCCATTGCCGCCGCCGGGCTTTACGACGGCACCTTCACCGAGGACATGTTCGAGGAAGCCACCGGGCTGGATGATCCCTACCTGCTGACCAAACACGAAGCCGAAGCCCTGGTTCGCCATGAGAGCAAGCTCCCCTGGCGGATCTATCGCCCCTCCATGGTAGTGGGTCACTCCGAAACCGGCGAAATGGACAAGGTGGATGGCCCCTACTACCTGTTCAAATTCATCCAGAAGCTCAAGGACATCCTGCCTAACTGGATTCCCCTGGTGGGCGTGGAAGGCGGCCACTTCAACATCGTGCCGGTGGACTTTGTCGCCGACGCCCTGGACCACATTGCCCACCAGGAAGCCGGCAACGGCCAGTGCTTCCACCTGACCGCCGACCGCAGCTACAACCTTGGCGAGATCATGGATGTGATTGCCGGTGCCGCCCAGGCGCCGCGCTGGGCGGTGAAGCTGGATAACAGCCTGTTCGACGTGGTGCCCGGCATTGTCAGAAAAGGCGTCAGTGCCATGACCCCGAAAATGGTGGTGAATGCCGCGCTGGAGAACCTGGACATTCCTCCCTCCGCGCTCAAGTTCCTCACCTTCCCCACCGAGTACGACAACCGCCGTGCCCGTGAAGCCCTGGCCGGCAGCGGCATCGAGGCACCGGAACTGGAAGGCTATATCCAGCAACTGTGGGATTTCTGGGAAAACCATCTGGACCCGGACCGCGGCGACCGCAAGGACGAATTGCAACCGCTGCCCACCCTCCCCGAGCGGGTGGAAGGCAAGGTCGTCATGGTGACCGGTGCCACCTCCGGCATCGGCAAGGCCTCCGCCCTGAAGCTGGCCCGTGCCGGCGCCACCGTGCTGGTGATTGCCCGCACCGCCGAAAAGCTGGAAGAAACCTTGCACGAAATCGACCAGTTGGGCGGCACCGCCCAGGCCTATAGCTGTGATGTGTCCGACCTGAACAGCGTGGACCAGTTGGTGCAGGAAGTGATCGCCGACCATGGGCACGTGGACATCCTGATCAACAACGCCGGGCGCTCCATCCGCCGTTCCGTAGTGCATTCCTTTGAGCGCTTCCACGACTACGAGCGCACCATGCAGCTCAACTACTTCGGCGCCCTGCGCTTGATCATGCAGTTACTGCCCGGCATGATCGAACGGGGTGGCGGCCATGTGATCAATATTTCCAGCATCGGCGTGTTGACCAACGCCCCGCGCTTTTCCGCCTATGTGGCGTCCAAGGCGGCACTGGATGCCTTTACCCGCTGTGCCGCCAGCGAACTGGCCCACGAGGGCATCCGCTTTACCACCATCAACATGCCGCTGGTGCGCACCCCGATGATTGCGCCCACCAAGCTGTACAACCATGTACCCACCATCAGCCCCGCCCAGGCGGCGGACATGATCTGCGATGCCATCGTGCGCCAGCCCAAGCGCATTGCCACCAACCTGGGCATCATGGGCCAGGTGATGCACTTCCTGACTCCCAAAGTCACGGAAACCATCATGAACACCGGCTACAAACTGTTCTCGGATTCCGCCGCCGCCCTGGGCGGCAAGGAAGGGACCCCCAAGAAAATCAGCCGCGAACAGGCCGCCTTCTCGCGGTTGTTCAAAGGCATCCACTGGTAAGAAGAGCACAACATGCATCACGCTCCACCACGTGGCGTGATGCATGCGGCTTGTTGCGGTCGCAGAGCGGCTCAAAAAGAAAGGCCCCGGGAAACCGGGGCCAAATTGTTTCCGGAGACAACCGGAAGCATACGCAGCGGGACTGTCATGTCCCGCCACTATCCTCCCCCACCTGATCGCCAGAGGCCTTGATCTGCATCAGGGTTTGCCCCTGCCAACACCGCAAGAGCGTGGTTGAAGACAAGCCTCGCACAGACCAATGCCTACACTGGAGGCATGACCGCTCACAGACTGACACACCACCCCACCGCCCGTGCGTTATGCCAGGCCCTGTTCCCCGCCGGGGAGAAGCTGCCCGCTGCCAATGTGGATGCCCTGCTGGCCAAGCTGGACCAGCAACTCACCGGGCACCCCTGCGCCTTGCGCAGCCTCAAGGCTGGCCTTGTCTGGCTGGACAACCGCCACCGCCTGACCCGGGGCAGCGCCTTTCGTCATGCCTCACCGGCTCGGCAGGCCGCCTTTATCTCGCGCCTGGCGCACACACCCGTGTCCGGAAAGCTGCTACGCCTGCTAGCCCTGCCCTTCAAGGCCGCCTATGTACTGGATGAACAGGTGGAACAGGCCACCGGCTGCCGGGAAAGCGTGCAATTGCCCGCCCAGGTAGAGCACTTTCGCTGGCAGCAGCAGATCACCGCTGCCCGGGATTGCGACGACGACCTGACCCTGGAAGCGGATGTGGTGGTCATCGGCAGCGGCGCCGGTGGCGCTGCCGCCGCCTACGAACTGGCCTGCCGGGGCCTGGCGGTGGTGATCGTGGAAGAAGGCGAGTATTACGACCGCAGCCACTTCAACGGCAAGCTCTCCGAGGTCATCCCCAAGCTCTACCGCAGCCTGGGTGCCACCGTGGCCACCGGCAACGCCATCATCCCGGTGCCGGTGGGCTGCAATGTGGGCGGCACCACCACCATCAACTCCGGCACCTGCATGCGTACCCCGCCGGACGTGCTGGCCCGCTGGCAACAACAGGGGTTGAGTGCCCTCAGCGAAGACGCCCTGGCCCCCTGGTTCACGGAAGTGGAGCGCATGCTCAAGGTCCAGCGGGCCACCAGCGACACCGTGGGCCCGATTGGCGAAATCATCGACCAGGGTGCCGCAGCCTGTGGCTTCCAGCAGCGCCATCGACTGATGCGCAACGCCGAGGGCTGCGACGGCCAGGGCCTGTGCCAGTTCGGCTGCCCCACCGATGCCAAACAGTCCACCAATGTGAGCTATATCCCCGCCGCCCTGGCACGGGGTGCCTTCCTGTTCAGTGGCTTTCGGGCAGAGCAATTGCATCGCCACGGCCGGCAGGTCACCGGCCTGACCGCCACGGGCAAAAACGCCGACGGAAAAACCGTTACCCTGACCTTGCAAAGCCGTCAGGTGGTGGTGGCCATGGGCACCCTGTTCACCCCCCTGTTTCTCCGCCAGCAGGGCATTCGCAACCGCCACCTGGGCCAGCACCTGACCCTGCATCCGGCGGGCGTGGTCAATGCCCGTTTCCCGCACCGGGAACTGGCCAACAGCCGCACCATTCCCCAGGGATTTGGTGTCGCTGACTGGGCACAAGACGGCCTGATGTTCGAAGGCGGCACCATTCCCCTGGCCGGGCACAGCCTGCT
>JAKSCQ010000179.1 GCA_022360555.1 Pseudomonadales bacterium | reverse complement strand
TGAGAACGATCGCCTTCGCGCGATCATCAAGGTTCATAACATTACCTTTTTGGTTGAGGTTGGTGGCGGCGGTGGCCGCCGGGGGTTGGCCTTGCGGCCGGTGATAGAGGTTCAACGCTCCGGCAGGAGCATTTTGGAAAGCAGCCAGATCTGCCTGAGCGACAGCCTGTACCGGTTCGATCAGTTCATCCGCGAAACCCATTTCTACGGCTTGCTCACCGTTCAGCCAGGTCTCAGCGGCCATCATTGCCTTGAGAGTGTCTTTATCCAGGCCGGTCTTGGTGGCGTAGATGCCCGCCACGCTGTCTTCAAACTGGTCGTACACATCAGCCATGCGGCGGTGATCGTCCGCCTCGCCGACACTTGGCCCGTTCGGCTTGTGGATCATCAGGAAAGCATTGGCCGGCATACGAACTACATCACCGGCCATGGCGATCACGCTGGCCATGCTCAGGGCAATACCGTCAACGGTGACTTCAACGCGCTGCTCGCTATTTTTCAGCGCGTTATAAATAGCCAGCCCTTCGGTGACGTACCCACCTTCTGAGTGGATCCGCACCGGCAGGGTCCCTTCATTCAAGGCTTCCACTTCCCGCACGATGGTCATGGCGTCCAAACCATCCCACCAATCACCGATGACGCCGTAGAGCAGCAGCTCGCCTTTGGCGTTGATTTGGTTTGTTGCAGACAAAGCGAGTCCGCCGTTGACCGCCTTGGCCAACGCTTTGAGCTTCCATTTCATGGGTGTCTCCGGTCAGTCGTTCCCGGGTTCCGGGAATTGCTGCCCGGGGCCCCGGGCATTGGTTACGCCTGAATTGCTGACCTTCCCGGCATCGGTGGTCAGGATCAGGCCTGCGCCATCAAGCCTCTGGCGCTCTTCGGCTAGTTCGTTGAATACGTCGTCAGGCTCATGGCCCATGGTGCGGATCCACTCAGACAGAGTGCTGCCACCGGCACGCACCAGATCCACCATGGGTGGCACTTCGCGACTCGGGTCGATCATTTCGCGGCGGGGCGGTGACCATTCCCAGCGAACCGGCCCCTGCAGCTTGCCGGCCAGGGTGGCGGTTTCGTTGAACCAACCGGCCAGGCCCTGGCAAAGGATGGGGATCAGGGTGGACCAGCGGTATTGCTCCACGTTACGGCCGAATTCCATAAAGCCCATGCGGGCACTGGAGTAGTTCACCTGGCTCAGGTCACCAGTGAGTGCTTCAAACGGTACGCCGTAGGCAACCGCGATCGCGTGCTGCTCTACGCTGACGAATTCACCATGGCCGGTCACGCTGGGCGGGTTGTTGAACCGAACGTCTTCACCGGTTTTCAGGCGCGGGAACATGCCCGGCTCCAGCTTCTCAGGCAGCACGCTGCCTTGCTTTTCCACATCACCCTCAGGCTCAACCACCACGCCCACCAAACACGCTGCGGACTTGGCCGCTTCGATGCGAGCATCCTGATAATCATCCAGGCTCTTCATGCGCATGAGCGCGGCGGTTCCACGGGGCACGCCACGCACTTGCCCCGGCCGGAGCATTTCATACAGGTGGATCACGTCTTCAGCAGGTGTCAGCTTGCTGGCGCTGAAACCACCCAGCACATCGCCGGGGTGGGTTCGGTGTAACCAATAGCCCACGCGCTTGTGTTCGTTATTGAACTGCACACCCTGAACGGCATAACCCCCTTCCATGGGGCCGTTTTTTGTGTGGTCCAGATAATCGCCTTCCAGCAGCCGAACCTTCAGAGGAATCGGCAGGGCTGGGTCGCGCTCGGTGACGCGCACAATGAGTGCGTCACCGCCTTCCATGGCAGTGCGCACTGCCTGGGCCTGCAAGCCGTACAGATCCAGCCGGCCGTCATAGTCCACGGCGGTGGTCTCTGCCCAGCCCAGCATCAGCTGCTGCAGGGATTTCTTCTGCTCGGTATCTTCCACCATTGCCCGGGGGCGAATGCCGGTACCGACAATGTTGGTAGTCAGCACCCTCAGGGCGCTGGCCGCATACGGGTTGTTGCGCACCATTTCACGGTGCCGGGCTCGCAGCAGCGGCAGGGCCGCACGGCTTTCTGCGTTGGCGCTGCTGTCGCGGCCACGGGTCCACTTGTTGCGGCGGCCTTTGCCGGCACCGTCATAGCCGTTTACTGCACGCAGGCGATCCGTCACCACCCGGGCACGGGTGCGGCGGGCTTCGGCTTCAGGAGCAAACCAGCCGATGGCACGATCCAGCCAGCTCATTGGTACCCCCGGTCGAAGCTAGGGGCGTAGTGCTGGCGCGACGGCGTGGTGGCACCAGTAGCCAGTTCTCCTTTGATCAGATCCCGTACACGGATCATCTCGTTCAGGCTGCGGAATTCCGTTGTCTTGCCGTTGTGCGTAATGCGCAGGGTGCCCGTCGCAATCGCCGCTTCGATGCGATCCAGGTCTGATTGCGTGTAAGCCATGGGCGGTTACCAGTAAGAGGATTTGCGGCGCTCATCACCGGTGTTTTCCGGTTTCTCTGTGGCGCCGAACAGGTCGCTTTGTTTCAGCTGGGCCTCGAGTTGATCCCAGCGTTCATCTTTCCAGGTGTGAAGGCGTTGACTGTAGGCCGCATGCAGGGCGTAAACCTCACAGTCAGCCGCCTCCACTGGCTGGCCTGGCTTGTCGTGCCAGATCAGCTTGCCGCCCAGCCTGGCGCTGGGGGCTTTAATCACACCAGTGATCTGTTCGTAGTAGTCATCGCGCACGGTGTTAAACCAGTGCATGCGCCCAGGGCCTTCGCCCTTCAGGCTCAGCCGGCCACCTTCACCAAAGATCAGGTCTTTGGCTTTATGGGTGCCCACCTGGTACACCTGCAGGCCGAACTTTGCCGCCTTTGTCTTGTGGCCGTTCTTGTAATCGGCTTTGCGGGGGGCGCTGAAGATCTCGCGCTTGCCGTAGTCGTTACTGCTGCCCTTGATGGCCATCACGCCCCGCTTCTGACGCGGCCGCACCCAGTTATAAACCTGCTCGGTGCTGTGGCCACCGGAGTCAATGCTCACGGCCTTCGGGATCAGGCTGAACCCGTTCTCATGCTTGCGCGGGGTGAACAGGAAATCATCCAGCTGCTTCCACACCGGGTCGCTGGTATCCGTGGTGCTCACTTTGGCGTAGAACTCGCCCCAGTAGAGCAACCAGCTTTCCATGCCACGGCCCCAGGCGCGCAGCACCACCGCCAAGCGATCGCGCTGCACATCCACCCCGGCTGTGAGGATCAGGCCTCCAGCAGGGACAACCAGCTCCGGGTAATCCTCAGCACGTTTGCGCAGCTCTTCAGAATCCGGGGCTGCGGTTTCATATTCAAACGTGCGGCCCAGCTTCTGGTTGGTGAACGTGATCAGCCCGGAAAGATCACCCTTCTCTGCCAGGTGATCCGCCTTCAGCTTGTCCCGAACCACATCTGAAAGTGTGGTGCCCGGCACACAGGCATACAGTTCGCTGAGTTCAGTAAAACCAGCCTTGCCGTGAAAAGGCCGCGTCGGCACCCAGCCACACAGCGGGTCACCGGCCTCCACCGCGTTGAAAACGGTGTTGCGGATGTTGGTTTGCCGCTGATCGTCATCCCAGCCGCAGCCACAGTGGGGGCAGCAGTAAACGGCGGTGTCCGGCAAGGCCCTGCCGTAGACCTCATGCACCGGGGCGTCGTCATCGGCATCCAGCCAGCTGACGTTCTCCCAGGCCAGTACATGGCTCTCACCGCACTCGTGGCATACCACCGGCAGAACCCGGCAATCCGATTCCTGCACCCGATGTTCGGTCTTGCTGAGGTTCTTGATGGTGGGGGTGCCACCGACAATCAGCTTGCTGCCTATGTAGCGCTTCAGGCGCTCTTCCAGCAGACCGATGGCATCACCCTGCCGCTTTACGTCCACGCTGGTGTCGTCTGGCTCTTCCACCACACCCACACCCACCGAACTGGTGGACTTCACGTTGCCGGGGCTATTGGAACCCACCAGCTTTAGAAAACCGCCCGGGTAGGATTTCAGATCCCACCGGTTCCCGGCCTTGCGGCTGGTGGTCACATCAATCACGCCCTTCATGGCTGGCGTGGAACTCAGCGCCGGCACCAGCTTTTCATCGTGGAAGGCCTTGCCATCCTTCTCTTTGGCAAACAGCACCATGAGTGGCGCTGGGTGGCAGTCAACTCGCTTTGCCAGGTACCCGATCAGGAAGTAGGTCCAGCCCAGCTGGGCGGCCTTCATCAGATCGACTTCGTCCACGCTGGTGTCATCCAGCGCCGCAGCCACCCCGAGGAAATACGGGGAGTAGCAGAAATCGTAAAGCCCGGCCAGATCACCGATGGCTTCCGGCAAGTGGTAGTTATCCTGCATCCACTGGGCTGTGGGCACATGGCGGCGAGGCCTGAATTTACTCGCTGCTGTCAGTAAGACCTTCCGCAACGTCGCCCGCAAACTCACCAATTCGCTCGATTGCAGGTTCAACGACATCGCTCAATGTGCTGGCATCAATGGAGATACCATGCTCCTTTTCCAGTGCCTGGCGCAGCCGTTCAACCGCGCCACGAATTTCCCGGTTTGCATAAGCGGCCCAGTTCACAACGGCTTGTGCCGCATCTTCAGCAATCACCAAGGTGCCCAGCTTCTCGTTGTAAGCCAGGCGCCCCAGAGCCGCCTTCACCTGTGCCTCTTCTGTCTTCGCTGCGGCCAGATCGGCCTGCTTGTCACCGCCACGGCCAGCAGCCTGCACCCGCAGGTGTTCGCAGTAATCGAACAGCCACTCAGCCAGAGTTCCGCCCTTTCTCAGGTGGCCATCGGCCACATGCTTGCTTACCGCCTGCTGGCTGATATTCACCAGCCTGCCAAACGCCGAAGCACTGACCTGAGAATCAATATCCATGAAATCACCCAAAACCCGGGGAACAACCACAACCCCCTATGGAGCCGCAGATCTACAAACAACCCGCGCTCCGCGCCCCCGTATTCACTCGATCCCGGGAAGGACCCGCGCCCGGCCATCACGGCCACAAAATGACCAGCCCGCTCCTTCTGGCTGACAAACCGTGCACACATAATCCTGCAGCGCATTCAACGCTCGGAGTCCATCGTCTCCGTCCTGGGTGATGGTGACAATTCGTCCAGCATGCGCTGGGTCAAGTTCGGTTCGCGGGGCTGCATCATCCAGGCTTCCGGTGGTGGCCGGTGTGGCGGCCTCACAACCGTTGGTGATGACTGACAGGCCACGAGCACCAGACTGCACATCAGCAAGCAGCTCGCTCTCAGCAGCTTCAGCACGGGCTTTCTCCTGTTGGTGTCGCTGGCTCAGGTCAGCCAGCTTTGTGTTCAACTTGTTCTGCTCGACGGTGAAGTGAGCCTGGTCTACCAGCGCATCCAGCGCCACGTCTTCGCGGTACTCGGCAAAGGTCCTCCCAACCATGGCGCGACCAGAAAGCAGCCCCGCACCGAAGATCACCGCAACCGCCACCAGAATAGCGATCCCGCGAATCGTGGCCGGGCTCATGGGTACACACTCCACGACAGTTCAAAGTGCGGCCCATCCCGCAGGCTTTCCCAGTCACCGCCCCAAGTGATCGCTACACCGATTTCATCAGCAGCAGCCTTGAAGGCTTCACCAATCTGTTCGTAGTCCTCCCACTCCCAGCTGCCCTGCCCATCCACATACGCCATCACGTCGATGGCATGACCGGTCAGGTGGCGACTGTTCAGGGTCTGGCTGTCGCCCTCAGCAACTTCCTGCTTTTGCTCGGCCATCGTCCGCTTTCCATCGGTGACCCCGAAATCAACAGGTGACAACTGCAAGGCTCGTACAGCCACCATGGCAAGATGCGGATGCACTTCGGCTAAGTGGCCCATAGATCGCTTACTGAACCGGTAATCCATCATCCGCCTGTCTTCCTCTTGGCAAACATGATGGCCCACTCACTGGCGGCTTTCGTGCCGACAAAGCCCAGCGATCCACCAATGAAGTTGCCCATGGCCACCGGCGCACCAGCAGCCTCAAGGCCGTAGGACACAGTCACGGCAATAAACCCGCAGGTAAGCCCTTCCAGGAACATTCGCAACCAGTCAATCGGACGCACCTTGTCACCATCCTCACCTTGCTGGTAATGCCGGTAAACATACCCAAGCATGGCCCCGCATGTACCCATGGCCAGAGCCCACGCATGGCGCGCCAGGTCGCCACCGGCTTGGATCAACTGTGCCAGCAGCCCCGGATCGTCTTGCATAAAGCCCCCACCGCAGAAATAGAAAGCCCCGCCGGAGCGGGACCGGGAGAAACAAAAAAGCCCGCAGGCATCACACCAGCGGGCTCGAATAACAGGCACAAAAAAACCCGCCGAGATTGCTCAGGGCAGGTTTTTGCACGATGGAAAAATGATGGTGGTTTTTGTCCCGGTCGTCAACAGGTCAAGAGTAATCTTTTTAAAATTCTCTCATGCCGCCCGATCAGCGAACTGATGCCAAAGGTGGCGCAGCACCTTCTCTTCCAGCGAGAAAAGCGTCTTCATCATCTCATCAGCACGCGGCCCCCAGGTTTCACTGAACCGACTCTTGCTGATCTTCGCAATCGCCGCCCGATTACGCACCGTCAGCACACTCTGCCCTGTGCCCTTGCAGGGCTTGCACGCCACCCAGCGATCCGCCATGCGTAGCAACGCACCATCATCCGATCGCTCAGGCTCTTGCTGCCAGGTCTTGCCCCGGCCCATGCAGTGGCTACAACGCATCGGGTAAACCAGCTCAAACACACACAGTGTCGCCAACCCTTCACAGTAATCCGCCTTCCAGCCATTGCGCATGCACTGGCGGCGAAACTCCGATTGCACCCACCCGGCCAGCGCCAGCTGCGCCTGGTTGTCATCAGAAAACTTTGCCCGGCCCACCAGTTCAGCTTCAGCCGGAAGATTGCCCATGCCCATGGCCCCGGCCACATCATGCGCAGTAATCAACACAGAACCGCCACCAAAACCAGAACCATCGATCAGCAGCCCCTTGGCCGTCATCTTTCCCAGCAACCGGATCGGATTCATAACACACCCCTGTCCATTTCCTGTTTGTTCAACGTGGAACACCGCGCCTTTAGCCTCCGACACCTAACTTTTAGCTGTCGGTTTAGGTGTCTAGCCCTAACTGATTGATTTTTAAATTACTTATCTATAAATCCGACACCTAGACACCTAGACACATGAAAATGGGTGTACGCATGCGCATGTGCGCGCGCCCGCACAAGCCCCCTTTTTAGGTGTCTAGGTGTCTAGGCCAGCAATGGTGCGGGCCGCAGCCGTCGGCCAGCTGTCGGCTTATGTGTCTAGCTGTCGGATTCATAGCCTCAACCCGCCCCATCATTGATCCACTCACCCACAGCAGCCTCATAAAACGCCCGCGCTTGCTCTCCCAGCGTTTCCAGATACCCGGGCATATCGCGTCCCTTGTACACCTCAGGAGGCACCCACAGCCTCACCGTGCGCTTCGGGCTCATCGGCTTTGGCAGCCTCACGTCTCGCCGCTCAGGCTTCATCACCCGCTTCAAATCCGCCGCAAGATCGCGCTGCCGCCGCTTGTATTCGTTATTCCGCTCGCACCAGCGCACGAAAACTTTCCACAGATCCGCCGTGGCCACCGCACCATAGGGCAAGCCCAAATCGCCCTCCTTCCACAGCTTGTGGAAGTACAGCGCCGTACTCATACCCATTTCGACCAGGCTTTCCTTTTCCTCATTCAGCGGCGGACGCGTCCAGGTGCCAAAGTCACCCAACGGCAGATCCAGCAAGTACCGAAAAAAACACGCCACCCCACCGTTGTTAATCTCCTGAAACAACGCCTGGAAATAATCGGCCCCCGGCACATCATCGGCATACAGCACCATGTAACGCCGGTCCCCCTGATCCAACAGCAGCGGCACCGTCTCATTGGAGAGGAAAACAACATTCAGGTGGTTCGACTCCACCCGCTCCGGCGCATGCTTCTCATTGATTCGGACAGTCTTGCCGGTCACCAGGTGTTTCAGCTGGCCCTTGTAGTGGCTCTTTTCCGCCCGGCTCACAACCTCTTCAGCCAGTGCGAAGCACTTCCCCGCTTGCCACCCAGTGAACTGGCTCTCCAGCTGCGCCTGGCCAATTGTCGTCGCCGCGTCGCCATAAATCGGCATCACCACGTTTTCCCATACCGCACTCTTACCCGGGCCTTCGGCACCGAACATCACCACGCTGGTATCCATCTTTGCGCCTGGGTGCTGCAACGGATAGGCAATCCACCGCATTAACCACTCGAACATCTCAGCCCGGTGGCCGCACAGTCGCCAGAAGTGCTCGATGATTAAGCGGCAGCCCGCCTCACCTTTCGGGTCAGGCTCCACCGCAAACCCCTTCCACAGGTTCACCCAGTCCGCGCCCAAATCCTGCCCCGGCTCGAACTTCAGCCCATACACGATCTTGCGGCTGGGGCTTTCCTCCCAGCTTTTAAACAGTTCTCTCCCCACCGCATGCCGCAGGTGAGACAACCGCATATAAATCTGATTGCGCGAATCCCACACCATGTCCGTGCCGTACACCAACATGCAGTGCTTGATCATCTCGGTGATCTTCCAGTGGACACCACCCCCCGCGCCCCCGCGCGCGTGACCGCGCTTTTCAGATGTGGGCGCGGGAGAAGATTCGCCACCGGTGTCATTCGCTGCCAGCCTGGCTTTCAAGTCCGCCCGGAACCGCTTGCGCGCCTCCCGCTTACCCAGGGCCAGCATGTAATCGTTCCAGTCACCATTCCAATCAGAAGTAGAGTCAGCCATTGCTCACCCCACTAGAACGCATCAACCGGAATTCATATCCCCGATCACCATCCCGTACATGGCGAGTCCTGCGAACACCACACCCAGGAAAGCCGGCATCAGCACCAGCGTCACAATCAGTGAAGCCAGCATTACCTTGAACAGCAACCACACCAGGTGCCAAAACGGCAACTGCACAGAAGTCAGCGCCACCGGCTGGACCACCGCCTTGCCACTCCCAGCAGAAGGAAACGCCGCCTGCACCTTTGCAACAGCACGCGCCTCCCTTTTCTCCGCCTTCTGGCGCTCTTGTGCCGCCTGCAACTTCGCTTCCCGCTGCCGCTCGTAGGCAGCTTCTGTTTTTGCGTAAACCCGATCGCACTGCGGGCATGCAGAAAATTCGCTCTCTACCTCCGCAGTATGCCCACAGGCCCTGCATGTTTTTTCCATCAGAACAGATCCCTTGCTCAACACTAGAAGCAGGAACCTTGCCCCGGCACTGAACGCGAGTCAATGTCATCAAGCCGCCTCCCCAACCGGGGCCGGTGGCACATACACCACACCACCCAGCGCCGCCTGGCAGGCCGCTGCCGCATCCTGGCCGGCGCACTTACCCGTCTTCGGATTCGGCTTGTCATTATCAGCGGCCCACACCTTGTGCTTATCAGTCAGCAAACCAGCATCATGGAATGCTTGCCCCACTGGCAGCATATTGCCGGAATCAAAACAACACACTACCGGCCAGCCGGTACCCATCTCATACACAGAGGCAGACGTGGCATAGCCCTCAGAAAAGCCTACCAGCTCAGTCTTGCCCACCTCGCCCAACACATGGAAACAGCCCTTCTTTCGGCCATAGCGAGGGAACAGTTTGGTACCGGTGCCCTTGATCACCTGCACAGACCACAGCTTCCCAGCGACATCCATCATCGGCACCACCAGGTCACGGAAATCCAGCTTCAGATAAGAAAGCGAATCCGGCCGGGGCTTCGGCACCGTGCTGAAAAACTGCCGGATCTCATTACCGGCCAACACCCGGCATTGCCCAACAGCATCATCCACCACCAGCAACACCGGCTGCCGCGCCTCACGGATACCGTGAGCACCCACACCTTTCGCCTTCAGGTACGGCTGGCCCTTCACATCCACCAACCGGGTATATTCCTGCCAGATCGTCTGGCAAGCCTCACTAACAGCCTCTTGCATGGCAGCACGGCGCTTTTCATCGGCCTCAACCTCAGCCTGCCGCGCCTTGCGGCGGTCAGCCTGCTCTTTGCTCAAGGCGCGCTTTTCTTCCAGGGAAAGTTCCCGCCGTGGGCGAGACCAACCACCATCAGTGGCCAGCTTGATCAGCGTACCAATGGAATAATGCCCCGGCTGCGCACTGCGCCAAGTCGTCTTGCAGGCGTTCTTGTCATAGCTTTGGCCCTGCTGGCTCCAGCCCTCGAACAAATCCCACCCGCCATCGCCGTACTCACTTTTCAGCGCACCAGCAACAGAAAACCAGGTATCACGGTCACAATTCGGGTTCACATACAGCAGGGCCTGCTCGGCCTCATGAATTGGCAAGGGCTCCTGCATCACTCACCCCCAAACAGCTTTGCCGCTTCCACCAAGCGGAACCCGGCCTGAAACAACCGCAGCAGATCTTTCTCCAGCACAGCCAGTTCATCAGGGTCCACCCGGCCATCAGCCAACGCATCGCGGGTATTGGTGGTCATCCGCCCCACCCGGCTCACCAGTTCAGCCACCTCGCTGAACAGCTCCGTTTGCCCGGTCTTCTCCGCATCCGGCATCGGCAGCCAGACACAGCTGGTAATCAACGACAGCGCATCCAGAATCTGGTCCAGATCGCCATGGTCACGGGCATACTCAGTGATCAACTCGAACTGCTGCAGGGTGGGATTTCGCTCGGTGTCATTCAGGTTCAGGTTGTTGTATAGCGCCTGCGGATGCAGGTCGTAGGTGGCGGCGATCTTCTTAAGGCCCTGCCGCTTGGCCGTCATGGCCAGCGCCGTTTTCAGGTCAGGCAACGAATTCTGAGCCAGCTCAGCGCGGCTCATGCGTGAAATCAACATGATGAAACTCTCTCCCGGGTTTCTCTTATCTGGCAGGTGCCCTGCCCTTAATCTGGAATGGTCAGGCTGCCTTGGGGGCACGGAAGACATCAGGCCGCAAAGCCTGGCAGGTCACTTTCCCACCCGTCATATCTTCGATGTCCTGACACAGCTCCGGAGGTACACGCCGGAGCCCGGAAGCTATCTGGCTGATAAATGGGGCCGACACCCCCAGCCGCTCAGCAAACTCTTTCTGGGTGACACCTAGTACTGAAATCGCTTCTTTGATCGGGTTCATAGAACAGCCCTCATATCCATACCCGGACAAATTAGCACGAGCTAATGGAACGAACAATAGCAGACAGTAATTTACTTTTGCTAAATGTTGGTGAGAATTGGGATATGAAATCAGCCTCTTACGCCCACAAAGCCCGAGTTGAAGCTCTCCGAAATCTTGTTCGGGAGCACGGCTCTCAAGCCCAATTTGCTAGACGGTACGGCTTAGACGCGAGCTACATCTCTCAAATTTTGAGCGGGCACCGAGCTTTTGGCGAAAAATCCGCCCGAAACATGGAAGACAAGATAGGGCTTCCACCCGGGACCCTCGACGGAGTGCTCCTGCAAAGCACACCAAACACTTCTGCTGGCAACGAGTCAGACAACGAGGCGAGCCCTCAACAAAAACTTGCGGCCCTACAATCACTCAAAGGGAAAGCGACGCCTCGAACCGTGGCTGCACTGGATCGAATTGAAAACGCGGCAAAGGAAGGCCGTCTCACAGAAGAAGACATCTTGTTACTGGAAGGGATAGCCCAACGCTTTGAGAAACTCAGATCAGACCAGTCTTGAGCCTATTGAAATCGTCGATGTCGTCACGATTCTGGGTCAAATCACGGAAGGCAGAGATGCCGAGACCTACAAGGCCGACCTGCTCCGCCCCAACGGCAAAACCGTCACTGGTTATGTAAAGCTCACCAGCGACCCCCGCAAGATCATCGCCGAATTGGTGTCATCACAGCTGGGGCACGCCCTCGGCCTGAAAATCCCCCGGCCTTTTCTCGCCATTTTAGATACAAGCATCATCCCTGAAGACATCAGCACACAATTCACAGGGACCATCGCCTGTTTTGCCAGCAAACAAGCCGGCAAGCGCACCTACAGCCTGGAACGCTGCATTCAGGGAAGCGATCTGGTCCTTTCCGGGGCTATCGCTAATTTCAACCTGAACGAAACCGCCTCCTTCGATGAGCTGATCGCCAATGATGATCGACACCTGGGCAACATTGTTTACGCCCCGGACAAGCAGGAATGCTGGCTGATCGATCACGGCAGAGCCCTTACCGGCAGCTACTGGGATTTATGGGGGCTCGATGACCCCACCGTCTCTGTCAATAATGTGCTGGTAGATGAGCCACAGCAGCAGTGGGACGAACCCATGCGCCGCCAGGTCATCAGGGACGCCACTGATCTAGTTGCAAAATGTTCGCAGGTTGCGATGGAGGAGCTTGATATGGATGACCATATCGCCAAAATAGACCCATCAACCGACCGGCAGGACATCATCAATTTCCTGCAGGCACGAATCCACCACACTGTGAGCTTGCTATGCCAACGGCTGGGAATTCACCAACTGCCCTTTCCGCCGCAGACGCACTGAACAAAGGGCGCCCGCAGCATGAGCTTATTGGCGCCCAGTGGATGCCAGTGCATATCGAGCCTATCACCTTCTCTGGAGAGCGCATCACCGTGGGCGTAGCCATCGTTCCCGCCAACGGTGAACGCCCCCTGGTCATCAACGCGCTCAACCACGATGCCCTCGCAGAGGTATTTGGCCAATACGGCAAGCACCTGTTCTCACTGGCCTCCACCGTGCTGGGCGAACTTCAGGCCTTCCTTCACACCGGGGGCAAGCTGGAGGCCTGGTCATCCGCTGTTGAAGGGGTGTACCCGGGCAAAACGGTAACCACCAAAAACACCAGCGTGGCCGCCATCAAAGATTCTGCACTGAAAAACGCCTCCATTTTCAGCGCCAAGCGCAAGGCAAAAGCCGACGAAGAGAGCAATTCAGAGCGTGCACTGTCCGAATTCCACAGCACCATCATCCGTAAAGTCACCGCCGTAAGAGAAACCTACAAATCACGCTTTAATGCCAAGGTATCGCTGTACGGTAAGTCTTCCACCAAGATGTCGTACCTGGGCACCCACCTTGCCATGAACTTCGCCAGCCTTGACACCTCATCACCGGGCCACTCCCAGCAACGGGATGTCGCCCTGCGCAAGATCATGCAACTCAACGCCTTGAGAGAAATGCACATCGATCATCATCGTGACAAGCTGATGATGGGCCTGTGGGTGCCACAGAAAACACTCAAGGATAAACAGGAAGACAGGCTACTGGCCTATACCGACGAACTGGAGTTTGCGGCAGCAAGAGTGGGCGTTGAATATCGCCTGGCCGAAAACCCGGACCAGTTTGTTGCTGAAATTCTGGCGGACCACTAATCTCTCACCAGTACCCACCAAAGAAAAAGCCCACTATAAAGTGGGCATTTCGTTATTCGGCTTTCTCAGCCTCAGCAGCGGCCAGCTTTTCATCATCCTTCATCCATTCACGCGCCAAGCACTGAAATTTGATAAAGGTCTGGTCACCATTAGGCATGCCTTGGAGCTCGTTAATATAGGGAGCCGCTTTTATATAGTTAGTCACATAGGCGCCCCGCATCCAGAGCTTGTAGAACTCTTTGTCCAGGATCTTCTTTTCAATAGCGATGGCGATCAGCTCATAGTGATTCAGAAAGGAATCCACTTGCCGCTGGGTAGCCAGTTCAGAGGCACTTTCAGACTTGGCGATACGCCTCATACTACGGCTGCACTTACTTTCCGACTTAAAAACCGCCAGGTTCCGCTGAAAAGGCCCATCCCCTTCGCTGGCCACAATCATGTCCAGCGTTGCTCTTCTGCGCGCAATCGCGTGCTGGTTGATAATCGCGCAGATCGCCACGCCAGCACCTATGCAGGCTGAAACGAAAATGGCCAGTGGGGATAACCACCACTGGCCATTTTGAACTATCTCAATGCAAGGATCAGACAAGATGTCCCTCACCCAGGCTGTATTTGATCGCGATCATAGGGCTTCCTTGTGTATTAGTGTTTGAAACTATTGGTTTACTACATGCGTATTATCCAATACTGAACAAAAGGTACAACATTTGTTTTATTGCTGACAAATGAAAAACGCCATATGTCAAGGACATAAAACCATATAAAAACAATAAGATACGGCACACAACCCTAAAACCACCCGCCCGTCACCCGAAACACACCTCTGATCTAACGAATCCCCTATAGCTTACCGGGCCCGGTAAGGCACAGCACTAAAACCAAAAAGGCAAACAGCATCACCAGAAACTTTAGCAGAAGCTATTGACTAAAATATTAGCCCCAGCTAAATTGTTTAGCACAAGCTAACGGAGCAATAGCAAATGACCATTCACATCCACCCCACTGCCGCCAACCCGGCAGACCTGCACCGCCTTCAAGTGCGCACCGGCATGGTGGCCGTCATCAGCGGAAAGCGTGCGGACCTGGTAAGCGCCGGGGAGTTTGCCAATCGCCGGACTCCCCGCCCCACACCGAGTCATCAAGTGAATCTTGACCACTGGCCTGATGGTGACGGCCCGTCAGCCGCCTGAAGAAAAATAAAGGGAGAGCACCCATGAGCCAGACCAATACACCGGCCCTTCTCCACAACGCCAAACGGGCCTTTGGCCGCCTGATCATCACCCACGACATGGAAAAAGCCATGCTCAATTCAGGTCGCCTGCTGGATCGCTATCTCAGCGAAGTGCCCGTCAGCAACACCACCCTGCGTGTACGGGCCCAGATCAACCAGATGGCCGATGAGTACCTGAAGAAGTGCGAGCGGTACAAGGCCGGGAGGAAGGCAGCATGAACCTCACCACCGAACAAGAACGCAGCCTGCGCGCTGCCATCAAGGCAGGCCAGCACAGCCGCAATCCGGTGACGCACCGCATCACCGTGCACGGTGTGGATCTGGACGTGACGGTTTACCGCTTCCAGAAGGACATCAACTGCATGGTCCGCCCAACCGGCCCGGACCAGGTTTCCATCTGCAATTTCAGCAGCCGAACGGGTGGCGTGGTGTACGCCACTGCCGCCGATGCCATCGAGAGAGCCATCGTATGAAAATCATCGCCTTCACCGGCCCCGGCGGCGCGGGCAAGAACACCGCCGCCGAAGGCCTCAGCAGCTGCATCTGGCACACCAACGAAGTAGCGTTTGCTACGCCTCTGTATGAGATGGCGGCAGTCGCCCTGGGCCACACGCCGGAACAGATCAACCAGCTCAAGCAACAGGGTGATAAGGCTATCCGCGCCCTACTGGAGCAGCTGGGTGATGTGGTACGGAAAACCATCCGCCCGGATTTCCTGATCGTGCGCCTGATAGACACCCTCCGGGAACTGGAAGAAAGCCAGGACACCCCGGAACTGGCCGTCATCACCGACCTGCGGACCGAAGAGGAAGCCGACTGGGTGCGGGCCATGAAGGGCTTGGTGATCCACGTCAGTCGCCCGGAAGGGACCAGCGACAGCCAGCACAGCACCAACCGCCCCATCACCATGGAACAGGGCGACGGGTACCTGCTGAACGCCGGCACCATTGAAGACCTGCGCCAAGAAGCCGTGCACGTCGTCAGCGGCTGGCTGGCCCAGCAACAGGGGGCACCGGTATGAGCCTGCTCGCACGCCTCCTCTACCGGCTTACGGCCAACCGCCCCACTCGCCTGATCAAGATCGAAGGCAAGCCCTACATGGAGCGGTACTTCATCGGCCAGCTGCTGGGCCTCACGGTCTACCTGCACAGGTTCGTGCGCGACGATCACGAACGCAGCCTGCACAACCACCCGTGGAACCACGCCATCAGCCTGGTGCTCACCGGCCATTACCGCGAACACCACGCGCCCTATGCCCGGTGGATTGAGCCGGACCTGGTAGTTGCCACAGAAGAGACCCGCCCGGTCCGCTGGTTCAACCACATCACCCGGGCAACCCTCCACCGCATCGCAGGCGTTAAGCCCGAGACCTGGACGCTCTTCATCCACACCGACTGGAAGCACAGGTGGGGCTTTCTGCACAGGCTGGGCTGGCATTGGCCGCACTACGAATACCGGATTTACCAATCCGATCAGCCCCGGGAGTGGTGGCACAAGGCCAAACCGGGGCGACTGATCGGCAGGGAGCCATTCGGAGGTTAACCATGAGCCAGCCCACCTACCGCATCAAACACGCTGCGCAGCGCCTTGGCATCAAGCCCGGTCAGCTCCGCAACCGCCTGCGGGAACTGGGCGCCATCACCCAGGAAGAACGGGCCCACCCGACCTGGGTGCGCGAGGGCTGGCTCAAAGAGGAACACCGCCAATTCTACCACCCCGTAGTGGGCTGGAAGTGGCAGACACGCATCGACATTACCGAAGCCGGACTGGTTGAGCTCTGGGCCCGCATCAGACGCGCCGCGTAAGGCAATGAGGGAGACACATGGCATGGGAAACCGTCAGCAAATACAGCCTGAAGAACGGCAACTACCGGGTCAGCCTCAGCTACACCAGGGAAACCCAGGTATTCACCGCCTGGCCACCCAAACCGCCTTATCAAAAGCTGAACTGGCAGGCGTCGGTTCACCAGTGCATCGGCTGCTACCCGACAGCAGAGGCAGCAAAAGCCGCCTGCGCCACCCACGCCGCGACGGCGGCCCTGTGCAGCTTCGCCTACCGACTGAGCAGCAACAAAAACAAACCGACCGCGCCCTGCTGATCGTGATCCTGATCAGCGGCAGCGCCCTGGCACTCTGGCTGTTACTGCAATGAACACACTCTTCTTACTCATGGCCGAGTTCGAGACAGCGGAAATCCCGCTGGACGACCTCGCCGAAAAATACCTTGGCCTCAGCCCGGCGCAGGCCAAACGCCGCGCCGCACGCCAGGCACTGCCGTTCCCAGCGCACCGGGGCACACGGAGCCAGAAGGCCCCGTGGCTCGTGCACGCCCAAGACCTGGCCAACCACCTGGACGCCCAGCGCGAAGAGGCTGCCCGGGAATGGAAGGCCATCAATCACGCAGCTTAACCAACGACCCAACAGGGGAGAGAGCAATGGACGTTGAAGAGGTGTATCTGTGCGGCGACTGCGGCGAAGACTATAACGACATCATGGAGGCTCGCGCTTGCTGTGCCCCAACCCCCGAAACAGCTTATGTCTGCGGCCACTGCGACAAGCAGCACCGTGCCGAAGATGACGCGCTCGCCTGTTGCGACCAACGGACCCTGTGCCCGACATGTTTCCGGAGCCACGGCATCAACAGCTTAGATAGCTTGGCGATCAAGATCGCCGGCCACTGCCGAACCTGCAACCCGCACTTTGATTACGACACCCAAGCCCAGATCGAAGAACTTCACTTCCAATCCCGGGGCGAATGGATCGCCCTGAACAAGTAACCAACCCAACAAGGGAGAGAACCATGCAACAAGCAACCGCAGAACAACTGGAAGCCGGCCACGCCCTCACCGCCGGCCAACAAATCGAAGGCGGCTACTTCGCCGGAATCATCACCATCAACGGCCAGCAGTACGGCATCGTCGTAACCCCCAAAGAGGGTGAACTGGACGACCAGCAATGGGGCCCCAGGAAAAACCGCGACGCCATCGAAGGCGCCAACAGCTTCTTCGACGGCCAGGCCAACACCCAGGCCATGGCCGCCGCCGGCAGCGAACTGGCAAAAGCCATTCAGGGCCTGGAAATCAACGGCCACACCGACTGGTACCTGCCCGCCCGTGACGAACTGGAGCTGGTGTATCGCAACCTGAAACCCACCGCCAACCGCAACTTCCGCCTGAGCGGTGACAACCCCAGCAGCGTACCGGTCGGCTATGCCTACTCAATCAATGAGCCGGGCCAAACCGTGGCCACCGACTTCCAGGAAGACGGTGAGCAGGCCCTGAAGCCCACCTGGTATTGGAGCAGCACGCAGGCCTCAGCCGACGGCGCCTGGATGCAGGACTTTGCTGATGGCGACCAGAACCTCTGCCACAAGCTCCTCGCGTTCCGCGCTCGCGCCGTCCGCAGATTCCTCATCAATTAACCCATTCAGCTATTCAAGGGCGCGCAGCGCCCTTCGCGCCGATTTTTTTTGGAGAGTGACATGCAAACCCAGCAAATGATTGAGGTGAAACACGGCGGGGCCACCATCCTGCTGCCCCACGCCACCATTGTGAAAAACTGGCTGGCCACCCTGCCCGGCCATGCCAACGACAACCCGGACCAGATCCCGGCCATTGGCGAAGTATGGCCCGAACAGGGCGGCATTTATGCCGGCATGGTGCGTGGCAGCAACGGCCTGCCGGATTATCACCTGATCGCCGCCCACCCCCAGGAAGAAAAAAAACTGGAATGGGGCACCGCCGGCATTGAGGTAAGCGGCGCCGACCACGAATGGGACGGACTGGCCAACACCATCGCACTGGCCGAAGACGGCCACGATCACCCCGCCGCTGACTGGGCCCACCAGCTCAACCTGAACGGCCGCAACGACTGGTATCTGCCCGCCCGCCGGGAACTGTCCCTGCTCTATGCCAATGTGCCGGAACTGTTCGACAAGGTGTGGCACTGGTCCAGCACGCAGTACTCAGCCATCACCGCCTGGAGTCAGTACTTTGGAGATGGCTTCCAGGACACCGGCCTCAAGGGCAACGCGTTCCGCGCTCGCGCCGTCCGCAGATTCATTAGCCATTCAACCCTTTAACCATTAACAGCGCGCGCAGCGCGCTTCGCGAGTTTTTCAGCATGGCACTTCATCACCAGTTGCCGATTTACAAGCTGGCCTATGACCTGCTCTCCGTGACCACCGACATCACCCGGAACATCCCGCGTGATTTCAAACGGCTCATCGGCGAGAAGGTGCGGGAGGAATGCGTGGAGATACTGGTTCTGATCTTCAGGGCCAACGTCGCACGCAACAAAACCCCGCACATCGAGGATCTGCTGGAGCGACTGCAAGTGGTGGAACTCCTGCTGCGCCTGTCCAAGGACAAGCGCTTCATTTCCACCAAGCAGTACGCCCGCGCCATAGAGATCACCGATGGCATAGGCCGCCAGGCAACGGGATGGAAACGACACGCCGCCGCGGCGCCTGCTGTGTGACCGTCATGGCGATCACACCCGTGCGCTTAATTGAATCTGGTCGTGCCGCTGGCCCCAACAAGGCCACCGCCACGCGCATCAGGGAAACCACGCCGGCATGCCGGCACAGGTCCCGCGCAGTTACCCCACTGATCGGCCACGCCTTCGGCGGGGCGACATTGATAGCACGACCCGGCGCAGTACTCAGCCAACAACGCCTGGAGACAGGACTTTGAAGATGGCGACCAGAACAACGACCACAAGAACAACGCGTTCCGCGCTCGCGCCGTCCGCAGATCTATTCGCGGGCCTTGAATGCCATGCTGATTTTTTATTTGAAGACCTGGTGCAGGCCTACTTCGACTGCCGAAAAGCCAAACGCACCAGCAACAGTGCCCTCGCCTTCGAGATCAACCTGGAACGCAACCTGCACCAGCTTGACCAGGAACTGCGCGAAGGTACCTACCGGCCCGGCCCTTCCATCTGCTTCGTCGTCACCCACCCGAAGCCACGGGAAGTCTGGGCCGCCCAATTCCGCGACCGGATTGTGCACCACCTGCTGTACAACCACATCGCACCCCGCTTCCACGCCCGGTTCATCGCCGATAGCTGCGCCTGCATCCCCGGGCGGGGCACCCACTACGGCGCCCGCCGCCTGGAAGCCAAGATCCGCAGCCTCACCGAAAACTGGCAGCACCGCGCCTGGTACCTGAAATGCGACCTCGCCAACTTCTTCGTCAGCATCGACAAGCGCATCCTTCACCAGCAGCTTGTGAAGCACATACCGGAACCCTGGTGGCGCGAACTCGCCACCCAGATCCTGTTCCACGACCCACGGCAAAACCATGAAATCCGGGGCGACAGAACCCTGCTCGACCAGGTACCACCCCACAAGCGGCTCACCAACCACCCGCCGCACCTGGGCCTGCCCATCGGCAACCTCAGCAGCCAGTTCTTCGCCAACGTCTACCTGAACGCCCTGGACCAGCACATCAAGCACAAACTCCGGGCCCGGCACTACATCCGCTACGTGGACGACTTCACCCTGCTCCACCGCGACCCAGCCTGGCTCAATCAGGCCCACCAGCAAATTGACACCTGGCTACCCCAGCACCTGAGCGCCCAGCTCAACCCCAAGAAAACCGTGCTGCAGCCCGTAGACCGTGGCGTCGATTTCGCCGGCCAGGTCATCAAACCATGGCGCCGCACCGTCCGCCGGCGGGCAGTCCGCCACGCCTGCCAGCGCATAGCCACAGTACCGGCCCACCAGGTCACCGCCACCGCCAACAGCTACTTCGGCCAATTCCGGCAAGCCAGCCACAGCAAACGCGACCGGCAGCGACTGGCCAAAGCCGTTTTTTCCCGGGGCCGGGCCGTCAACAAGCATCTCACCCAGGTACACGGGAGGCACAAATGATCGTTGCCACCTACTCCGTGCACAACGACGAACCGCATATCCATCCGCGTGCACGCGGACTCGGCCCCAGCAAATGGCTCATCCGCGTGTACGCCACCGATGGCAAAGAAAAATGGCAGCAAGACATCCGCCACAACCAACGCTGCGACCTCTACGACCTGCTACCCATCGCCGCCCAAACCGCCAACGACACGCTGGCAGAGCTGGACTGGGTGGTGACCGATGCAGGGTTTCAAGTGATCAAGCTGAGATAATGACTATGAGTGATAAAATCTACCCTCATCAAGTCCTTCGATTTCTGTCGGAAAACGAAGACTTCACCGATGAGCTTGCCAAAAGACTTGAGATAGAAGCGGATGGCGGGGACTCCCCTGGCGGCTACCTCCGAGAGGTCGTCACACTTTGGCGCCTTGAAAAGCGAGCTGCCAACGCGCACCGCCAAGCAAAAGAAGCCCAGGAAGCACTGGATTCATACCTCTCCCCTCAAAGCAATAACAAGGGGAACAACTCGTGAACCACTTCCGCACCCACCCCCAGGCCGGCTTCAACTTCGATGAACTGGTCGTGGATAACTTCGCCGGCGGCGGTGGTGCCAGCACCGGCATCGAGCAGGCCCTTGGCCGACCCGTGGACATCGCCATCAACCACAACCCGGTGGCACTGGCCATGCACGAAACCAACCACCCCCACACCCGGCACTACTGCGAATCCGTGTGGGATGTGGACCCGCGCGAGGTGACCCAGGGCCGGCCGGTGGGACTCGCCTGGTTCAGCCCGGATTGCCGCCACTTCAGCAAGGCGAAGGGCAGCAAGCCGATTTCCCCACAGGTTCGCGGACTGGCTTGGGTAGTGATGCGCTGGGTGGGTACCGTGAAGCCCCGGGTGATCATGCTCGAGAACGTGGAAGAGTTCGTTACCTGGGGCCCCGTGATCAAGAAAAAGACCCCTGACGGCGTGATCCACCTGCCCTGCCCCAAGCGCAAGGGCCACACCTTCCGCAGCTTCGTGAACGCCCTGAAACGTCACGGGTACCAAGTAGAATGGAAAGAACTGCGCGCCTGCGACTACGGCGCCCCGACCATCCGCAAACGGCTGTTCCTGGTCGCCCGGTGTGACGGCCAGCCCATCGTCTGGCCGGCCCCCACCCACGGCCCGGGCCTGAAGCCCTACCGCACCGCGGCAGACATCATCGACTGGAGCCTGCCCTGCCCCAGCATATTCGAGCGCAAGCGCCCGCTGGCCGACGCCACCTGCCGCCGGATCGCCGAGGGCATCCGTCGGTTTGTGGTCGAGCACCCTGATCCGTTCATCATCAAAACCAACCATGGCTACAACTATTTTCGGGGCCAGCAGATCTCTGACCCGCTTCAGACCATTACCAGCCGAAATGGCTACGCCCTGGTTCAGGCTTTCCTTGCCAAGCACTACACCGGCGTCGTCGGTACCGACCTGCGCAAGCCCCTGGGCACCGTCACCACAGTGGACCACCACAGCCTGGTCACAGCACAAATCCAGCGAGACTTCGGCAACAGCGTGGGCAGTGACATCCGGGAGCCACTGGGTACGATCACCGCCGGCGGTGGCGGCAAGGCCGCCATGGTCCACGCCTTCCTGATGAAGTACTACAGCGAAGGCGGCCAGTGGCAGGCCCTCAAGGAGCCCTTGCACACCATCCCCACCAAAGACCGGCTCGGCCTGGTCATGGTGAAAGGCGAGCCCTACCAGATCGTGGATATCGGCATGCGCATGCTGCAGCCCCACGAACTGTTCGCAGGCCAGGGCTTCCCGCCCGACTACATCCACAGCCACACCTTCGACGGCACCCGCCTCACCAAGGCCGACCAGGTGAAGATGTGCGGCAACAGCGTCTCACCCTACCCGTCCCGGGCACTGGTGGAGGAAAATATGGTTCAATCAATGGAGGCAGCAGCATGACCGCTCCCTGCCCCATCCTGCGCTACCACGGCGGCAAATGGAAAATCGCGGACTGGGTAACCAGCCACTTTCCGCCCCACGCAGTTTATGTTGAACCATTCGGCGGCGCAGCGGGTGTCTTGCTTCGCAAAACCAGATCCCGGGCCGAGGTCTATAACCATATGGACGGGGAGATAGTGAATGTATTCCGCGTGTTGCGCGATCAGCAGCAGGCAAACCAATTGCGGGATGCCTGCCTGCTCACACCCTATGCACGGGCAGAGTTTGACTTGGCTCAAGAGCCCAGTGACGATCCTGTAGAACAAGCACGCCGCACCCTGTTTCGCGCCTGGTCCAGTTTCGGATCAGCAGGCGCCACCCGTGGCCGCACTGGCATGCGCACCTTCACCAAGCCCGACAAACGCTACACCCCGGTAGCCGGGGCCTGGCTACGGCTGGCTGACGCCATCCCTGTATTCACAAAGCGGCTGGCTGACGCCATCCCTGTATTCACAAAGCGGCTGGCTGACGCCATCCCTGTATTCACAAAGCGGCTGGCTGGGGTCGTCATCGAGAATCGACCAGCCATTGATGTCATGAAACAACATGACACCCCCGACACCTTGCATTACGTCGATCCACCATACCTGCCGGAAACCCGCACATTCGATGGAGGGCGCTACTACCGGCACGAGCTGACACCGCAGGATCACGCAACCCTGCTGAATGAATTGCTTCAGCTACAGGGCACCGTTGTACTCAGCGGCTACGATTCCGAGCTTTATAAAGACCTGCTCTCGGGCTGGGCTTGCCACCGTTTAGGCACAACCGGGTCAAGCCGCTTCGGCTCTGTGAGCCGCACTGAATGTCTTTGGGTGTCACCAGGCAAAGAAGTTCAGGCCAGCTTATTTCCTTCAACAGCTATGATAAAACCCTAATGGAGGGAGCGGTATAATTAAGGGTTGATGACAGTCTCGCTATCACCATAGATGTTTTCGTAGGTAAGAACAGGGTAGAAGGTTTTATCAAACGCCCTTCTAAGAGAAGGGTAGAATTTGGAAATGTGATCTTCATCAATAGTAAGACCGAATAACTCCACACTGGTACCCGCTGGTATCGTGTAAGCGCCATCAAATCGCGTTATGCTCGAAGTCACATGATCTTGCCAACCTTCAGGCATCAATCTACTGATTATAAGAAGCGGATAATCAACACCACCAAGCCCCTTGGAATCACCAGAATAAATTTTAATGTCTGTGAGTATAGCTGGCCCCACCCCGTTGTTTTCAACCGAATAACTAACACCGCCTCTGCCGGCATGCCACCTTGTGGTTACATGCAAAATCGGCCTTACACTAAGCCGATTATGCCTCCTCTGCGCCTCACCATTCCGCGCGGATTCGTTTAATGCGATGGAAGCTACCACCAATGAAGAAACCGACAAGCCCAACGTAAGCACCGGCTCAACCGCATCCCAAACAGTCACAATTCCCCCTTCACACCAACAGAATCCATAAACTCCACCCGCTCACCCCGCCGCGCCGGCATGTTCACATACCGGCGCAGGCTGTCCCAGCTTTGGTGCAAGCTCACCTGCTGGATCTGCGGCACTGTCAGACCATCTTCCCCCAACCGTGACAGGGCCTCATGGCGCAGATCGTGAAACCGTAGATCCGCAATCTCCAAACTATTGCAAGCATTCTTCCACCGGGTACCTGCCGACTTCGGGTTAAACTCCAGCAGCGGCCCATCATCCCCTGGAAAATCAGCCAGGATGCGCTCTACCACGGCCCACCCAGCCGCCGGCAAAACCGCCTCCACATCACGGTCCACGCGCCCAGCAGGATTCTTGATACCACCCTCTATCACATACACACCATGTGCCCGGTCAAGGCCCCGCCGCGGTATCCGCGACAGCTCATCCCGCCGCCGACCGCTGTAGATCGCCAACCACATCAAATGCCACATGGGTACCGACATTCGGCCAGACCGCCACCGCCCGAAGAGATAAGCATCCAGGCTCCGCAGTTCATCAGCCTCCGGCCGCCGCTCTCGCTGGTCACCTTTATCAATCAGCCTCACCGCCCGCAGCGCATCCACAGCTTCTGCCACCACCGTCACGGAAATCGGCAACCCGTAGGCATGCTGCAGATAACGCACCACCAGCCGCAAGAAGATCAAATCACCATTCAGCGTCGCCGGCCCAACCCCTCGAGGATGAAATTGTGTGGGTGGCTGCGACCGCCGCCAGTGAACATGCTCAATGAAATCCCGGGGCACCAGGTCAATCACACGCTTCTCAGCAATCGGCATCTCAGCAAGCGCCCGCAGCGCCGCATTTTTGCTCCGCCCAAAATTGTGCCCCACGGCAGCCAGGTAGATATGAATACCCTCCCGCAGAGACATATCCGCCCCCTCCGGCAACTCAGCATCCCCACCTACCTCCAGCTCCGCCTCGCGCCGGCGAATCCACTCCTTCGCCAACTGCTTCCGACTGAACGTCCTGGATTCAGCCCGCAGCCGCTTCCCACCGCGCATCACGCGCACCTGGGCCCGGTACCGAATTTCTCCTTTTGCATTCTTGCGTGCGACAATAGTGCCCATTAATCACCCTCTCCCCACTCTGCACCCAGCCAAAAAGCATGGTGCAAATACGGTGCAACGAAGGGTGCAAAATAGCACAGAATGGTGCAAAAAAGGCAAGAATAGTGCAGTATGGAAGAGACCGCAGAACAGGATAAAACGCAGAAAACACGCGGGATTGCAGCAAATACGCTGGATAGAAGGTTAAGCGTAGCTCCAATGATGGAATGGACAACCCCCGCGTTCAGGTACCTGGCCCGCCTGATCAGCCGCCACACCCTGCTCTACACCGCGATGGTGGTCGCCCAGGCCATTCTCCGCGGTGACCGTGACCGTTTTCTGGCCTTCAGCGACGAGGAACACCCCGTGGCCCTGCAGCTTGGCGGCAGTGAGCCCGCCAGCCTGGCGGAAGCGGCCCGGATCAGCGAGCAATACGGCTACGACGAAATCAACCTGAATGTGGGCTGCCCGTCGGACCGGGTACAACAGGGCAAGATCGGCGCGGTGCTGATGGCCGAGCCGGACCTGGTGGGTGAATGTGTGGAAGCCATGCAGGCTGCCGTCACTGTACCGGTGACCGTCAAAACCCGCATCGGCATTGATGACCAGGACGACTACGACTTCCTTTATCGCTTTGTGGCACGCATGGAACAGGCCGGCTGCACCAGTCTGACCATCCATGCCCGCAAGGCCATCCTCTCCGGCCTGTCGCCCAAGGAAAACCGCGAGATTCCGCCACTGATCTACCAGCGCGCCTATGCCATCAAGCAGGCCTTCCCGCATATGGAGATCATTCTCAACGGTGGCGTGAAAACCCTGCAGGAAGTCCACGATCACCTGGGCGAGGTGGACGGCGTGATGATCGGCCGCGAAGCCTACCAGAATCCCTGGTTTCTGGCCGAGGCCGACCGTATCGTGTTCGGCGATGATCACCCCGTCCCCACCCGCCGGGAGGTGGCCGAGCAGTTTCTTCCCTATGTGGAGCGCCGCTATGCCCAGGGCCATGCCCCCAGGCACGCCCTGCGGCATATCCTCAATCTGTTTCAGGGCGAGCCCGGGGCAAGAAAATTCCGTCGCCACCTCAGCGAAAACATGCACAGGACGGACACAACGCCCCAGGTGCTAATGGACGCTCTGGCGCAACTGCCTTAGCCTGTAGGCACGATATATCTCCGCAGGAGCGGCGCTTGGGCCGCGAATAACACAGCTTCGAGTGACTTGGGAGTTAAGCGCCGCTCCCGCGGCACAGAAAAGCCCCTGTCATAGTTGGCCTCTACCCTGTCGCCCGCCATGACTCAGAAAGGAACGGAAACCGTGAATAAACGCGAACAGCTCGCCCAATGGACCTCCCTGGTGGCCGATACCGGCGACCTGGACATGATTGCCAGCCTGGCGCCGGAAGACGCCACAACCAACCCGTCCCTGCTGCTGGCCGCCGCCCGCGACGAGCGTTATCGCCACCTGCTGGAGCTGGCCGCCGACCTGACACGAACCCTCGGCCACGATGGCGAGATTGACTGGCTCACCGACACCTGCGCCTGCCTGGCCGGCCAGGCTATTCTTGAGCGGGTGCCGGGCCTGGTGTCCACCGAAGTGGATGCCCGCCTGTCCTTCGACACCCGCGCTACCATCGAAAAGGCCCGCCGGCTGATGGCGATCTACCGGGAACTGGATGTGGACCCGTCACGCATCCTCATCAAGGTAGCCGCCACCTGGGAAGGCATCCGCGCTGTGGAGACCCTGGAAGAGGAAGGCACCCGTTGCAACGTAACGCTGGTGTTCAATCAGACCCAGGCCCTGGCTGCCGCCGAAGCCGGCGCCACCCTGATCTCGCCGTTCGTCGGCCGCATTTACGACTGGCACCGCAAACAGGGCATGGAAATCCACACGCCGGACGATGACCCGGGGGTTCAGTCCGTGCGGCAGATCTACCGCACCTTCAAGGCCCGCGGCCTGGAAACCATCGTCATGGGCGCCAGTTTCCGCAATGCCGACCAAATCGAAGCCCTGGCCGGTTGTGACAAGCTCACCATCAGCCCAGCCCTGCTTGAGGAACTGGCCGGCCGTGACGGCAGTCTCACCCGGACACTGGATGCGGAACTGATCGCCCCGGAAGACGGCTGGGCACCCGTCAGCGAACCCCTGTTCCGCTGGAACATGAACGACGACGCCATGGCCTGTGATCTGCTTGCCGACGGCATTCGCCGCTTTGCCAAAGACCAGCAGGCTCTGGAAACGTTGCTCAACGAAAAGGTGTGATTTGAACTGGCTGAAACAACTGTTCGGCTCCGACACCGAACAACCCCAAACAACGGAACACGACCTGCACCGGGCTGCGGCAGCGCTGATGCTGGAGGTGGCACGATCTGACGGCAATGTGGATGAGGCCGAGAGCCAGCGCCTGGTGGAGGCCGTTCAACAGCGCTGGCATCTGGACCCGGTGGAAATGGCGGATATTGTGGGTGAACTGGAAGAACGACTGAACCAGGCCACTGACCTGTTCGAATTCACCCTGCCCCTGCGCGAACACTGGGACCCGGAAACCCGGGTCAGCCTGATTGAAGACATGTGGGCCATCGCCGCCGCCGACGGCAACGTCGATCCCCTGGAAGAACACATCATCCGCCGCGTCAACGACCTGCTGTATGTGTCGCATGGGGACTATATACGGGCCAAACTGAAAGCAGTTGACAGTTGATAGTGGACAGTTGACAGCTCGCGTTAAATGATCAGTTTTAAACTGAAACGCAAGAGGCCGCGCACATACTCTGAGCGCGGCCTCTTGCGTTTCCGCTACAAGCCCCCTGGGCCCGCGTAGCTGTCAACTGTCCACTATCAACTGCCAACTACCTTCACCACCCCTCTTCCTCATACTCCTCCTCCAACTCCCTGTCGCGCTGTTCGATCTCCGGGAAACGCAGGGATGGGCGGTCGCCGCTTTCGAAGCGACGACGTTGCAGGTAGGCATTGCGGATAAAGGTGTAACGGTCGCCGACGATGTTTCGCTCCAGATCCAGCAGATCAGCGCGCAGGTCCACCACGTATACCGCGGTAAAACTGTGGCGGGTCAGGTCGTGGTCGATGTAGTGGCGCAGGCGCATGAAGTCTTCCGGGATGATCGCCGCCGCATCCCGGCCGGTGGAGGGGCCGAAGAACGGTAGCACCAGATAGTTCCCCTCCGGGATGCCCCAGCGGGCGAACGTCAGGGCCAGGTCGGTATCGTGCTTCTCCAGATTGACCTTGCTGGCCACATCGAACAGGCCACCGATACCCAGGGTGCTGTTGACCGCAAACCGCCCCCAGTTCTGTCCCACATGGCCCCAACGCCACTGCAGCACACTGTTCAGGCCGCTACGAAAATCCCGCAGGTTTTCATAAAAGCGGGTGATGGTGTCGTCCATCCACTGGGGAGTGACCTTGCGGTAGCCCTTGGCGGTGGGTTTGAGGGCGTACTTGTCGAGGGTCTCGTTGAAGGCAAAAACCTTGCGGTTGAAATCTTCCCAGGGGTCGTCGTACTGCGACTGGCTCTCCGGGGTGTCGAATACCGTGGTGGCTTCACCCCAATCCTCGTCCTCGGCCCCCATGACCAGGACAGGAAGAGACAGCAGCAGACTCAGAAACAGATAGCGCACAGCAACCCCGGTTGATAAGTGACGCCGCATTATAGCGGCGCCAGGGCGACCACGAACAGGGGGCGGGCAAACCGTTACGCAATCGGCACCAATTTTACACAGTGAAGGCGCCTTCGCTTTGCCAGCAAAGCGCCAACGGCGGGTTTTCCGCCAGGAAGCACGCCTGGGGAGATATTCAGGCCAGCCTTCTGGCAACCCAGTAGTCCAGGCTGACATAACGCCCTGCCCCCTGGAAAAACAGCACCAGCAGCATGATGAAATAGGTGGCGGCGAACTCGATACCGTTGTTGAGCACCACAAAGCCGCCCTTTTCCGTCAGCCAGTCATAGTGGCCGTGTTCCCGCAGAAGGCTGCGGGCCTTTTCCAGACGCTTGCCCACTTCCTCGCTGTTCTCCAGGCTGGCCTCGGCGCCGGGAATCCCAACCAGTGCCAAGGGCTTGGCCATACTGGTTTCGGCGCTGGCAGGCGCGATGGCGAACCAGCCGTGCTGCCAATGCACCGTGGCCATGGCCACCAGCATGGTGATCATCAGCGGTACGGCGACATAGCGGGTCAACAGTCCGATCAACAGCAAAATCCCGCCCACCAGTTCCGTGGCCGTGGCCAGAAAGGCCAGCATGGCGGGAAACGGCAGTCCCAGCCCCCAATCCGGGTTCCCGAACCAGGCCACGGTGCTGTCGAAGCTCATCATCTTGTTGTAGCCGGCACTGATCATCACCGGCGCAAGGAACAAGCGCAGCAACAGGGGGCCAAGAAAGTCCACCGTACGGGTGGTGTTGAGGATATGGTGAAGCTTCTGCAACAGGGCAGGCATGGGCGACTCTCCTTAAAACGTGGCAGGAGGCAAGATTCGAGTTACGAGTTTCGAGTAGCGAAAAGCCAAACCGGTTTTGCCTTTCGATACTCGCTTTTCGAAACTCGTCACTGCTTTACCCCGCTAGCGGGTGCCTCTAACAGCTTTTCAGTGTGGTTCCTATAAGGATGTCGCGCTCGCGCATTTGTTGCAGAATATCGCGGGAAAAATGTTCCAGTTTTTCCACATCCGCAAACTGCAGTTCTTCTGCCAACCGGGCCACCACCGCCTTGCCGGTTTCATCCGGATGTTCATCAATCAGCTGCAGCAGGCGCGCGGTGGGGGCATTGATCTCCATGAAACGCACCACATCCTCGCGGTCCCGGTAGACCAGCAGCCAAATGGGCTGCTCCTGCGGCTGGTCCGGTTGAAAGGTGTCACAGATGTGATGGACCGGAAAGTGGTAGCTGAGGACCGCATGTAGCGGACTCAATTGCGGGATGGCGCGCAGCAGGTCACCCTGCTCCTGCACGCCGGTGCGGGGAATCTCTTCGGTGGAGGCATCCAGCACCAGCTCCATCCACTCGTAGTGGGCCAATTCCAGCAGGAAAGGCGGGTCCTCCGGCTCGCGGCCCTTGCCGCTGGCCAGAAAGCTGACGAACTCCCGGGGGATCTCCAGAAAATACGGTGTCTGGCAGGCATGGTGCTCGAAGAAGCTGCGTACCAGCCGCTCCCAGCGCTGGCTGTCCAGAATGCTGTGCAGCACCGGAAAACCCTGGCGAATAAAGCCGTTCACGTTATTGAAGAACAGGTTGCGGTAAATATCGAGCCGCCGGTCTTCAATGTTTTCCGGAGCCGGGTGTGAATCCGGATTACGCAGGTGTGCCGCAAACCGGCGCTGTAATGTCTTGAACCCCGGCTCGCTCATCCCAGTTTTCTCTCCTGCCCGCCATGCTGTTGCTGATAGCGGCCAATTTTTTTCAGCTCGGCAAACAGTTCCTCATTGCCGGGGAAGTTGAAGTCCCGCTCCAGCAAGGTCGGCAACACGCCGAATTCCCGGTAGGTGTGCTCCAGCAGCTCCCAGACCGGATCGATCACCGCACTGCCGTGGGTATCCACCTTCAGGTCTTCGGCTTCGTCGAAATGCCCGGCGATATGCAGATAACAGATTCGCTCGCCCGGCAAGGCACTGATGAATTCCCGGGGATCATAACCATGGTTGATGCTGTTCACGTAGGCATTGTTCACATCCAGCAACAGCTCGCAGTCCGCCTCGTCCAGCACCGCGTTGACGAAGTCGATTTCCGTCATTTCGGCACCGGGAGCGGCATAATAACTGACGTGTTCAATCCCGATGGGTTGTTCCAGAAAGTCCTGCACCTGGCGGATCCGGTCCGCCACATAATGCACGGCTTCTTCGGTAAAGGGGATGGGCATCAGGTCATAGAGATGACCGTGATCACTGCAGTAACTCAGGTGCTCGGTGTAACGGCGAATATTGTGCTCGCGCAGAAACGCTTTCACCGATTTGAGCAATTCGAAATCCAGCGGCTCGGGGCCGCCCAGCGACAGGCTCAAGCCATGGGTAACAAACGGAAATTGTTCGGTAAAGGCACGGAATTCCCGCCCCAGGCGACCGCCCATGGGAATCCAGTTCTCCGGTGCCACTTCCATGAAACTGAATGGCAAGGACGATTCCTGCGAAGACATGGCCCGGGAAAGCGGGCCCATCAGGGCCCGCCGAAGACCCAGGCCCACGCCGGACACTGGTGTCTGTGTTTTCATGGTGAAACTTCCTTTATCAGGACGTTATGCAGCACCGCCGCATTTGCCTTCACCACATTTTCCCTCGCCTTTCTTGTCTTCACCACATTTGCCTTCGGCACCTTTCTCGCCGCAGCTACCTTCGCCTTTCTTGTCTTCGCCACATTTGCCTTCACCACACTTGCCTTCCGCGTGGCCGGCCAGCTGATAACCGGTGTTCAGGTCGGAAGCAGCAAAGGGATTTTCGGCGGCATTGGCAACCGGCATGGACATCGCAGATGCTACGACGGCAGCACCCACAGTGGCGGCCAGGGGGTTGAGTTTGGTCAGCTTAGCCATGTTGAGTCTCCATACATCGTTATTGAGGTTGGGTCCGAAACCGCGCATGCGCGGCTCAGGCAACCACGTTTTTCTGCGTAGCGCCTGTATCAGACACTATAGAGATGCTGGCGTGAGGTAAACGTTACGGCAGCCACAAAAAAAGCCGCCTTTCAGGCTAATGCCGTTCACTTTAGGTTTGGGTTAGATTTAAGCCCCTCTCCCCTTGCGGGAGAGGGGTTGGGGAGAGGGGGCGCGATAGTCAGATCAATGGTAAGTCATTGAAATGTTGTCGACCCCCTCTCCCTGTCCCTTATTCGCTTCGCTCACCCTGCGGGCCGCACTGCGTGCGTTACTCCGCCCGCAAGGGGAGAGGGGACCTGTCTGAAAGGATTGAGTTAGACGCCCACCGCTTAAGTGAACAGCATTACGCCTCTCAGGCGGCTTTTCGTGAAGCGGTTGTGAAAGTGCGCAATTTATTTAATGCGGTTCACGATCACACTACCGATGGAATAACCGGCCCCAAAGGAACAGATGACCCCCTTGGTATCCACCGGCAGGTCGGCGTTATGTTTGTGGAAGGCAATGATGGAGCCCGCCGAACTGGTGTTGGCGTAATCATCCAGAATCACCGGGGCTTCCTCACGGGTGGCGGGACGGCCCAGCACGCGCTTGGAAATCAGTTCGTTCATGCTCAGGTTGGCCTGGTGCAGCCACATGCGGCTGATGGACTCCACCGGCACCTGGGTATCCGCCAGATGAGAGGTGATCTGCTCGGCCACCATGGGGCAGACTTCCTTGAAGACCCGCCGCCCTTCCTGGCGGAAAAGCTTGTCCCGGGCCCCCACACCGCTTTCGTCCGCTCGGTTCAGGAAGCCGAAGTTGTTACGAATATTGCTGGAGAATTTGGTCTGCAAACGGGTGCCCAGCACCTCCCACTGGTTGTCGGAGGTGGCATCTTCCTTGCGCTCCAGGATCACGGCGGTGGAGACGTCGCCGAAGATGAAATGGCAGTCGCGGTCTTCCCAGGCCAGGTGCCCGGAGCAGATTTCCGGGTTGACCATCAGCACCCGGCGGGCACTGCCGTTGCGGATGGCGTCCACGCCGGCCTGGATGCCGAAGGTGGCGCTGGAACAGGCCACGTTCATGTCATAGCCCCAGCCGTGCTCCATGCCCAGCGCGGCCTGCACTTCTACGGCCATGGCCGGGTACGGACGCTGCATATTGGAGCAGGCGACCAGTACCGCATCCAGGTCATCGGCGGTGAGATTGGCGTTTTCCAGTGCCTGTTTTGCGGATTTGACGGCAATTTCCGCCTGCACGGACAGCTCGTCATCCGGGCGCTCGGGGATCCGGGGCGCCAGCCGGTCCGGGTCCAGAATCCCTTCCTTGTCAAGCACATAGCGCTGCTTGATGCCGGAGGCCTTTTCGATAAAGGCGCTATTGGATGGCTCCAGGGCCGTCACTTCACCGGCGGCGATGGCTTCGGCGTTGCGGGCGTTGAAACGCTCCACGTATTCGTTGAAGGAAGCCACCAACTCGTCGTTGGTGATGGTCTGCTCGGGGGTCCACAGGCCGGTGCCACTGATTACTACGGAATAGCTCACAAGCGAGTCCTCGCACAAAACGGAGAGACACAGCTCCCCGCTACAGCAAAAATAAAATAATGGGTCGATTATCCGGATTCAGGGTGTCCAGCGCAAAGGTAGGGATTCGCCAAACGCCCGTTTCCCACCTGCGCGGCTTTCTTCGGGAGCGGTCGTTCGACCACGATTGCAAGTTTCAGGTAAAGATCGCGGCCGAACGACCGCTCCCACGGAAGGTCCCGGCATGTAGCTCAGCAGAGCTCCCACTGCTTGTTCAGACGCTTGGCGGAAACCGGCACCCGGGTGCCAAGCTGCTGGGCAAAGAGGCTGACCCGGTACTCCTGGAGCATCCAGAAATACAGCTGCAACGGTTCCGGCTGTTCGCGTAGCGGGCGCCCGGCGGCGCGGGTCTCATACTGGCGGGTAAAGGCATCCAGTTCCGCGGTCAGCGTGCGGTCCTTGCCAATCTGGCCACCCAGTTTGTCCAGCCGATGATCAATACCCGTGAGATAGCGGGGATACTCCATCAGCCACTCCCAGGGCATCTGCTGCAAAAAATCGTCACAAAAAAGCGCCGCCAACTGCTGTTTCAGGTCCCGGTGGGCATGGGCCCAGGCCAATGGAAAGTTTTTTTCCAGTTTGCCCATGAGCTGCCGGTAGTGGGCAAACAGCGCACCGAAGGCCTTGAGCTGCTGCTGGGCCCAGGGCACAAAATCGCCCCTGTGAGCATCCAGCCGGGCCCGGAAGGCCTGTTCATCGCGGATCGGGGTCGCCAGGGCAAAATGCTCGGCAATCAGGCGCAACAGGGCATGGTCCAGCGCGTTGCGGGCCATGGCGCCCTTCTCGCCCTTCAGCTTCTGGAAGCCCGCCATCTGCGATGCCTGTTTGCGCAGATCTCGTAGCTGGGCGGACAAGCGGAAGCTGATCAGCCGGGCGCAGCCCCAGCGGTGCAGCCAGGCCGCGGTTTCCAGGGTATCCGGGTAAGCCAGCACCACGCTGTCGCCGTCATCCTGCAGGGCCGGATAGCGCTGCAGGGTCATACCCCCCATATCGCGGGTCTGCGTCTCCGGCAGGGAGGCGAAGATCCAGTCCTGACCGCGCAGAACCTCTTCCTGGCTGTCTTGCTGCGGCAGTACCTGGCTCATGCCTTGCAACTTTTCCTTTACCTCAGCCAGGCGGCGTCCCTGTGCCAGCACCTTGCGTTTGCCGTCCACTCGGTCCACCACCTGGACGTACATGCGCAGGTGGTCCGGCAGATCTGCGTCCTGCCACTCTTCCAGCTCGATACGCACACCGGTCATACGCTGGAGTTCGCGGGTCATGGCCGGTAGCAGGGGTTCCTCGGGGGACAGGGTATCCATCAGAGCACTGACGTAGTCAGGCACAGGCACGAAATGCCGGCGCCGGGCCTTGGGTAGAGCGCGGATCAGGGCTTCCAGCTTTTCCCGCAGCAGGCCCGGTACCAGCCAGTCCAGACGCGCTTCGGGGACCTGGTTAAGCACCGCCAGGGGCACCACCAGGGTGACGCCATCGCGCTCACCGGCGGGATCGAAGCTGTATTCCAGCGGCAGGCTGAGCCCCTCCAGCGTCAACCGGTCCGGGAACTGGTCGCCGGCCAGATCCGGGTTGCGCGACAACAGGAAATCCTCGCCCATCACCAGCGATGCTTTTTCTGCCTCACTGGCCTTCTTGTTGTACCAGCTCATGAGCCCGGCCACGGTGTTCAGGTGGTCGGGCAGGCGCTCGTCATAGAAAGCCACCCGCGCCTCTTCATCCACCAGGATGTCCCGTCGGCGCAGCTTGTGTTCCATGTCTTCCAGGCGCTCGAACTGCTCCCGGTTGGCCTTCACGAAAGGCGGTTCACGGGTGAGCTGGCCCATGACCAGGCCCTCGCGAATCATCAGCTCCCGTGCCTCCTCGGGATTGATGGGGCCGTAGTTCACCCGGCGACCGCTGGCCAGAATCAGGCCAAACAGGTTCACCTGTTCCTTGGCCATGGCGCAGCCACGTTTTTTCGACCAGTGTGGCTCGTAGTACTGGCGCTTGATCAGGTGGCCGGCGGCGTCCTCGACCCACTGCGGGTCCACTTTGGCAACGGTACGGGCAAACAGGCGGCTGGTTTCCACCTGTTCGGCAGCCATCAACCAACGGGCCCTGGTTTTTGACAGAGACGAGCCGGGCCAGATCAGGGGCTTACGGTTGCGGGTAGACAACCACTCGCCTTCCTCGGTGCGTTGCATCACATTGGCCAGCAGGCCGGTCAGCAGGCTCTTGTGCAGCGGCGCATACATGCCTTCCGCCACCCCCTGCTCGTTGGCCGCCGGCTTGTTCAGCGACCAGCCCTGCTCCTTGCAGAGCAACAAGAGTTGCCGATGGGTATCGCGCCATTCACGCATCCGGGTGGGCGACAGGAAGGTTTTCTTGAGTCGCTTTTCATACTGGTTGCGGCTGAGTTCTTCGCGCTGGTTTTCTGCCCATTGCCAGAGTTTCACGAAGAACAGGAAATCCGATTCCTTGTCGGTAAACGGCTGGTGGGCCTGGTCCGCCTGCTGCTGTTTGTCATGGGGGCGCTCACGCGGGTCCTGGGCGGCCAGGGCCGACACCACGATCAGTGCTTCGCGAAGCACATTATGGTCGGCGGCAGCCACCAGCATGCGCCCAAGGGTCGGGTCCAGCGGGAACCGCGCCAGTTGCCGCCCCAGTTTGGTCAGGGTCTGCTTTTGGGTCAGCGCCCCCAGTTCTTCCAACAGCCGATAACCATCGCGGATCAGGCGGCCATCCGGCGGCTCGATAAAGGGAAAATCCTCGACCCGGCCCAGCCGCAGGTCGGCCATTTGCAGGATGACGGCGGCCAGATTGGTGCGCTGGATTTCCGGGTCGGTGAACGCCGGGCGATTGAGAAAGTCGTCTTCGTCGTAGAGCCGGAAACAGATGCCGGGCATGATGCGCCCGCTGCGCCCGGCCCGCTGGTTGGCACTGGCCTGGCTGACCGGTTCCACCGGCAGGCGCTGCACCTTGGAGTGCACGCTGTAGCGGCTGATCCGCGCGGTACCGGCATCAATCACGTAGCGGATACCCGGTACGGTGAGCGACGTTTCCGCCACATTGGTACTGAGCACCACCCGCCGGCCACGGTGCGGGGCAAAGATGCGGTGCTGCTCCGCCTGGCTGAGGCGCGCATAGAGCGGCAGGATTTCCGTGTCACGCAGTTCGCATCGTTTCAGGTGATGGTGTACATCACGGATATCCCGTTCACCCGCCAGGAACACCAGCACATCCCGCGCCATTGGCAGGCCCTCGCGGCGCTCCTCGCGCTGGATTTCCTGTAGCACGTCCTCGATCTGCCGGGACAGCTCCTGCCCTTCCACGGGCGGGCGATAGCGCATTTCCACCGGATAGGTGCGACCGGACACTTCCAGCACCGGGGCATCACCGAAATGGTTGGCAAAGCGCTCGTGGTCAATGGTGGCCGAGGTAATGATCAGTTTCAGGTCCGGCCGTTTTGGCAGTAGCTGCTTCAGATAGCCGAGCAGGAAATCGATATTGAGGCTGCGTTCGTGGGCTTCGTCGATGATCAGGGTGTCATACTGATTGAGAAAGCGGTCCTGCTGGATTTCATTGAGCAGCATCCCGTCGGTGAGCACCTTGATCAGGCTGGTGTCGCTGACCTGTTCGGCAAAGCGCACCTTGAACCCCACGGTGGTGCCCAGTGGGCTGTCCAGCTCCTCCGCCACCCGGTTGGCCACGGCCCGGGCCGCCAGTCGACGGGGCTGGGTGTGGCCAATGGTGCCCTCGATACCACGCCCCAGCTCCAGACAGATTTTCGGTAACTGGGTGGTCTTGCCCGAACCGGTTTCCCCGGCGATCACCACCACCTGATGGTCACGAATGGCCGTTTTGATGTCCTCGCGACTGGCCACCACCGGCAGGTCCGGCCAGGTCAGCGCGGGCAGTGATGCCTGGCGTTTTTCCCGGTTGGCGATGGAGCCGGCAATGGCCGCCGCGATTTTTTCCACGGCCTTGTCGTTGCGCTTCTGCGCAGGCAGGCGCGCCAGGCCATCGATGCGCTTTTTCAGACGAAAGCGGTCGGCCTGGCGGACGTTGTTTAGCTGGTTGTAGAGAGACTTGAGGGAATCGGTCATTTCAGAGGTTTCTATGCCGGAGCGACTCTTGAGGTACGCTACACCAGTACCGAGTCAGGAGAAGCGAGTTTCAAAACTCGCTTCTCGCAACTCGTCACTGCCTAGAGGTGCTCCTGCAGCCTTTGTTATTTCGCGTGCAGCCAGGCCTTACCCTTCTCCGTCAGTCCGCCCTTGGCGATGGTCAGGTAGGCGGTGCTCGGTTCGGTGGGTGCCACTTCTACCCGGAACTTCATCAGCTCATCGCGGCGGAAGGCGTGGACTTCCACGGTCTCACCGGGCAGGAAGGCGGCCAGCAGGTTGTCGATATTCGCCTGGGTGGCCTGCAGGCCATCCACGGCGATGATCACGTCGCCGGCGGACAGGCCGGCGGCCATGGCCGGGCCCTGTTCAAAAGCCACGGCGATTTTTGCCCCCATGGGGTCCGCCACCAGTCGCGCGCCCAGGTTCGGAATGCCGTCCTTGCCGGGTTTGCCACCGTTGTCGCCATGGCCCGCCGCACTGCGCCAGTTAAGTTCCACGCCCCGCTCGGCCAGCAGCTCGGCCAGGGGCAGGTCTTCGGTGCTGTAGAGCGCCTGGCTGAAAAAATCACCCATGTCGCAGCCGGCCACTTCTTCGGCCAGTGCCTGCACGCCCTGCTCCGGTACGCCTTCCCCGGTCTGTCCGTAACGCTGCCAGAGCAGGCGCATGAGATCGTCCAGGGAGCGTTTTTCATCGGTGAGGTTACGCAGGGTCAGGTCCAGCGCCAGGGCAATCAGAGAGCCCTTGGTGTAGTAACTGACGATGGCATTGGGGGCATTTTCGTCCTGTTTGTAGAAACGGGTCCAGGCATCGAAGCTGGATTCGGTGACGGTCTGTTTGTGACGGCCCTGCCCCCGGTAGACGCGGGTCATGATCTGACCCAGCAGCTCCAGGTAGCTCTGTGGCGGAATCAGGCCGGTGCGGGTCAGTGACAGATCATCGTAGTAACTGGTAATCCCCTCGAAGGCCCATAGCAGTTCGGTATGCACTTCGCGGGACAGGTCGAACGGGGTAAAGGCCGCCGGTTTGATACGCTTGATGTTCCAGGTATGGAAATATTCGTGGCTGCACAGGCCCAGGTAGCTGCGATAACCATCGCGAACCTTCGCCGGGTCATCGGTACGTTTGGGCAGGTCGTCACGGGCACACATGAGGCTGGTGGAGTTGCGGTGCTCCAGCCCGCCATAGGCACTGCCGGTGACCAGCGTCATGAAGACGTAGTGATCCATGGGCGCCGGCTCCCCGAACATCCGGATGTGATGCTCGCAGATGGGTTTGAGATCGCGACACAGGCGCGCCATGTCTGCCCGGTGCCGGCCGGCCAGGGCCACCAGATGCGGCACACCGCAGGCTTCGAACTGGGCGTACTCGAACGGCCCCATTTCCACCGGATGATCAATCAGCGCGTCGTAGTTATCGGCCTGAAACCGACCGAACGCCAGCTCGGAACCGCTCAGGCGGGTGAGGCCGGTGGCCACCCGCCAGTTTACGTAGGCACTGCCTTCCGGCGGCTCGATTTCTACCTCACAGGGTTGGTCTTCGTGCCCCATGGCGGCCAGGAATACACAGGTGCCGTTGAAATAACCGTGGGTGGTATCCAGGTGCGCGCCACGGACAGACAGGTCCCAGGCATATATCTGATATTGCACCTGCACCGCGCCGTCGCAGGGTGGCAATTGCCAGGTCTGCTTGTCGATCTTGGCCACCGGCAGGGTCTCGCCATGACAACTGGCTTCGATATGCACCAGATGGCGGGCGAAGTCACGAATCATGTAGCTGCCGGGAATCCAGGCCGGCAGTGTAAAGGCCTGGCCTTCCGGAGTCGGGTTCGCCACGGTCAGTGTCACTTCAAACAGGTGCGCTTCGGGGCGCAGTGGGCGAATCCGGTATTCGATCATGGGTACTCCTGACAGTGTTTCAAACGAAAACCGGGGGCGATGGCCCCCGGTTGGTGATGCATGATTGGCGATCAGATCATGTCATCCCCGGCCATGCGCTCCACCACGGCTTCGGCTACGCCGGCGGTGCCCGCTTCCAGGTCCGCCGGGTTCACGGTGGTGGATTTGGCCGACCATAGTAGCGTTTCCGGTTGCAGGCGGTACAGATTCGACTCCAGGAAATACTTCTTCTCATTGCTGAAGTAGCCCGGTTCATAGACCGCATTCTGGCGCACGTAGTAGGTCTGGCCAAAGCCGCCCTGAACGGCGATGTCCGGGGCGTAGTTGGTGCCGCCCTGGGTGTAGTGCATTTCCTCTTTCACATTGATGAGACTGATCACCAGCGCGGACTCATAGCCCCGGCTGGCAATGTCAGCCGCCATTTGCTTGTGGTCCTTGCCCTCGCCATAGTTCTCGCCCAGTACGGGCAATGACGCTGCAGCTTCCACCTTGCGACCTTCCAGCTCGGTGACTACCCGGGCCTCCAGGGCGTTGCGGATCGCCGCGTCATCCACCAGGGCGATAACCAGTACCTTGTTCACATGATCACCCTGCTCGTGCCCCTTTACGCGGGCAGAACTGGTGACCTGGGTGTTATGCGTGCTGGAGCATGCCACCAGCCAACCCACAACCATAAACGTCAGCAGTCTTCCTGTTATTCTTGCTATCATCTCGCTTCCTCTTGAGATTCTTGATTTCCCCGGCCGGCGCAGCCGGGGCGCGTGCCGGAAGACCATTATGACGGAAGAACGGATTCATCACACCACGGACGACGGCCACACCATTACCGTGCACCATTGGCCTGCCGATCCGCAGACCGCCAGGGGGGTTGTCATCTGGCTGCACGGCATGGCCGAGCACGGTGCTCGCTATGCCCCTCTCGCCACCTATCTGAATACCAACGGCTGGCACCTCTACTGCCCGGACCATCGGGGTCATGGCGGCAGTATCAGCGAGGAATGCCCGAAAGGCCATTTTGGTGATCACGATGGCTGGTCCAGGGTACTTGCGGATACCCAGGCAGTGATCGAGCGAGCCAGGCAATTTCACCCCGGCATGCCCTGTGTGCTTGGTGGGCACAGTATGGGGTCGCTGATCGCGCTGGCCGTTGCGGAGCAGCTCGGTGATCAACTGGATGGGCTGATGTTGTGTGGCAGCGATTATCACCCCGGGAGCTATTACAGGATGATGCAGGTGCCGATCAGTCTTGCCCGCTATCGTAATGGCAAGCGTGGCATCAGCCCATTGATTCGCAATCTGACTTTCGGTGCCTGGGCCAAAACCATACCGACACCCCGCACGGAGTTCGACTGGCTGAGTACGGACACCGAGGAAGTGGAAAAGTACCGAAATGATGCGCTGTGCGGTTTCGACTGCACCACCGAAACCTGGCATCAACTGGTGGCGGGCCTGCGCCGCACGCACAGTGTCGCGCAACTGTCCGAATTGCCCGATGATCTGCCGGTTCTGCTGCTGGCCGGGGAGCAGGATCCAGTCAGCAATCAAGGGAAGGGCATGATGGCACTGGAGGCAGTGCTGCATGCCATGGAACAACCCACCCGAGCCCACTTCTGGCCGAACGGGCGCCATGAAATTCTCAACGATGCCTGCCGTGATGAGGTGCATCAGGCCATTGGGGAATGGCTGTCGGATCTGCAGGCGGGCCGGCTGGTCACAGCCGACCGTGACTGATGGTTGATAGCGTCTGAGGTGGAGGCGGAGATGCCCTGACGGGCATTTCCGCCCTACTCCGCTTCTGGGGGAGTTACTTGAACAGGCTGTTCTTGATGTCCTTCAGCCCTTCCAGGGTGCTGTCCCAGGTTTTTTCCACGCTGGCTTTGACGTCTTCCCAGCGGGCACTACTGTCGTTGCGGACCTCATCCAGCCGTGCCGCCAGCTCCTGACGCTTTTCCTTCAGTTCCAGCTTGCGGCTTTCCCACTGGTGGCGTACATCTTCACTGGCCTTGTCGGCCTTGACCTGAAGCTGGTCGAACTCGTTATCCAGCTCATCCAGTTTGCCCTTGATCTTCTCGATGAAAGCATTGCGATCCATCACATACTCCTTTCAATAAGTGGGTACTCCTAACCATGGGGGCCTTAACCGGCGTTTCCATGACCACTTTGTAAAATCCTTGTTAACCCTGCTCCTGCAGCGCGGCCACATAGCCCAGATAGCGATTTTTGATCTCCCGGACGTATTTCACCGGCTCGGAACCACGGACATAGCCATAACGAGCCTGGCGGGCATATTGTGGTTTGGCCAGTAGCAACATGGCGTCTTCCACATGGCCGAACCACTTGTCCGGGTCCTTACCCAGACGCTGGGCCAACCGGCGAGCATCTTCCACATGGCCATGGCCGGCATTGTAGGCCGCCAGGGTGAAATAGAGCTTTTCCGCCAGATCCAGGCGGGCCGGGAAACGCTGCTCCAGCCAGTCCAGGTACGCCAGGCCGGCAGCCACACCGTTTTCCGGTTTGGTCAGGTTGGTGTAACCGAACTGCCGACCGGTACGGGGCATCACCTGCAACAGGCCCTGGGCGCCGGCAAAAGAACGGGCCTTGGGATTGAAACGGCTTTCCTGATACATCTGCGAGGTAATCAGACGCCAGTCCAGACCGTATTTCAGGGACTCCTTCTTGACCAGGTCATCGTAGGGGGAAATGGCCTTGCCGGCTTCCACCCGGTAGGCCTCGTGGGTGGCGATGGTTTTCTTTTCCTTGAAATAGCGGTTGTAGGTGATGTTGTAGTAGAGCCCCCGGTACTGGCGCGCGATGTATTGATTGAGCGCCTCTTGCAGCCCACTCTGCTCCTGACGCAGCCCCCAGGCGATTTCCTTGGCCGGTTCAAACTGATACAGCACGGCAATGTCATCCCGGTAGGTGGACTCCATGGCCGCCAGGTGGCTGTCGGCCATGGTCAGGTCGTAGTCCCCCTTTGCCACGCCCTCGATCAGCATTTCGGTACTGGCGCCTTCCACTTCCACGATGGAGACCTCCAGCCCGCCCTGCTGCAGGGCTTTAAGGGTATCGTGGTAGGCCGTCTCCGGGTTGACCGCCACGCTGCGGCCGGCCAGCTTGTCCAGGCTTGCCAGGGGGGTATCGTCGGCACGCCCAATCAGTTGTTCGTTAACCTCCAGGTAACGGTCACTGAAAAGCCAGCCCTGGGCCTTGCGGTCTTCAGTAATCGTCATGGAAGCCGCGATCAGATCCCCTTCGCCGGCCTGCAGGGCCTCGAACATCTGGGACGGGGTTTCCCGAACGACCACACTCACCCGCAGACGGTGCTTCTTGGCAAAGTTTTTCATGAGGTCGTAGTCGAACCCCATGAGTTCGCCCCGCCAGATGAAATAGCTGGCCGGGTTATTGGAGGTAATGACGCGCAGCACCCCCTTCTTTTTGATAGTGGCCCAGTCGCGCCTGTCATGGGTGTCTACCGAGGTGATGACACGCTCACTGGTGATGTACTGATTGATCTCGTCCAGCAGCGCCGTGCTGTCCTTGCGAACGGCCCAGGCAATGCGTCGTTTGCGGTTGACCACCGGCCCCTCTGCCACCTGACTGTCCGGGGTAATCAGGTTATCGAGCATATTGTTGTCAACGATGGTGGCCGCCAGTTCTCCCGATTCCACCGCTTCCACCAGTTCCTCGTCGGAAAGATCGCCATCAATGATTTCAATATCGACATGTTCGTGCCGGCTGGCCAGCTTGCTGGCCGTTTCCTGGTAAGAGGTCCCTTCCGGCACTGAGATGGTCAGCGGCCCCATTTCCGTCAGCGGGGTGCCCGCCAGCTCCGCCGGCACGACCAGATGCTCCTGAACTGCATTGACCGGGGTGGAAAACGCCAGGGTCTTCTGCCGTTCCCGGGTCACCGAGAAGTTGGTGACGATGATGTCAGCCATGCCGCTGTTGATCAGCCCCGAAAGCTCACCGTAGTTGTCCGCGTACACCCAGCGGGGCTCCAGGCCCAGATGGCGCACAAAGGCCTCTGCCTGAATCTGGTACTCACTGGTGGGAATGCCATCGCGGGGCAAGCCGGATGGTTGATCGAAGCGCGGGGCCAGCAGGCGGATAAATCCCCGTTCGCGCAGGGCCGGCAGGTCGCCGGTCTCCTGGTAATTCTCGAAGGTGCTGACAACTTCTCCGACACCCGGGTCTGGTTCACTGCAGCCGATCAGCAGCGAATACAACAGACACATCAGGAACATTATGCCTATCCGCATGGCCCCCCCCTTTTTGACGCTTGTCATCATTATGTCGTCATAGGGTAACGGCTGTATTCACCCCCGGCGATACCTTTATCTGTACAGAAGTGCAAAAAAACCGGTCACAGGACGAAAAAAAGGGGCCCGACAGGGCCCCTTGAACAGGAGTGTTGCTTGAGGGAGTTACAGCGTCTTCACGCAAGTATCATGGATTCGCAGCTCGGTGTCGGCCGCCAGCAGCCCACCAAACTCTAGTGCAACCGCATCGAAGCTGGTGGCATCGGCATCCACTTCCACGCCGACAAAGGTCTGCTCCGGGCTACCTAGCAGGCCAGCCACGTCCAGACTCAACAGGCCACCACCCACGGTGAAGCTGTCCACTTCCACGCCCTCGTCATACAGACGCAGGGTCAGGAAATCGCCCAGCAAACTCAGGTCCAACAGACCGGTATCCGGGTTACTGGTAACAAAGCCGACATTCACCATGCCGGAGAAGTTGGCATTGGTATTTTCGGTGGCGGTGATGCGGGCATTACCGGCCACACCCAGCGGCAGATACATTTCCGCAAAGGTGGCGTTGTTTTCATCCAGCACCAGCTCCGGGGAAAGCACGCTGCAGCCAATACACAGCCCACCAGTGGAAGAGGTCGCGGTGTAGTTGGCGGCGGTCAGCGGCTCGAAGGGGCTACCTGAGGTGCAGGTGAAACCATCGGTATCACAGACATCGCCCATGCCATCTTCATCGGAATCGGCCTGGTCCGCGTTGGCCGTGTTGGGGCAGTTATCGCACACATCCCCGACGCCATCGGCATCCGTATCGGCCTGATCCGGGTTGGCAGTCCGCGGACAGTTATCCTCGTCATCCGGGATACCGTCGCCGTCTTCATCATCTTCACAGACGTCGCCGATAGTGTTGCCGTCAGCGTCAGCCTGGTCGGGGTTGGCCACTAGCGGACAGTTGTCACAGGCATCACCGATACCATCGCCATCGGTATCTTCCTGATCCGGGTTGGGAATGAGCGGACAGTTATCCGTATCATCAGGCACACCGTCATCATCTTCGTCATCGGTGCAGGCATCGCCAACACCATCGCCATTGCTGTCGGTCTGATCCGGGTTCGGCACTAACGGGCAGTTATCCTCGTCGTCGGGAATGCCATCGTCATCGGTGTCGTCTTCGCAGGCATCACCAATGCCGTCGCCATCGATATCACTCTGATCCGAATTGGGAACAGTGGGACAATTATCCTCGTCATCAGGCACACCATCATCGTCCTGATCCGAGATCCGCGACCCCGGATTGTTGACGGAGGCACCATCACCATCGGCTTCGCAACCGGCCATCCCCAGCCCCAGTACAGCGGCCAGCAGGATGACAAACAGGGGTTTCATACTCGTATTCATGATTGCTCTCCTACTGCTCGCTGACACGGAATTCCACGCGGCGGTTCATGGCACGCCCGGAAGCCGTTTCGTTACTGGCAATGGGATCAACCTCACCGTAACCACGGGCGGTCAATCGGTCTGCGGCAACACCTTGATCAATCAGGTACTGACGCACTGAGGCAGCACGCTTGTCGGACAGCTGCTCGTTATAGGCAGCACTACCGGTACTGTCGGTATGACCGGCAATTTCCACATTGAAATCAGTCTGGGCTTTCAGGGAATTCGCCATGCGCTCCAGAGTCGGGCGGGAAGACGCGGTAATCTTGGCGGAATCCAGCTCGAAGCCGATGTTGTTGAAGGTGATGGTCTGGTTTTTGAGCAGGCAGCCATCGCCATCCACCTTGCCACCAGGCAGGGTATTGGGGCACTTGTCGCGGTCATCGGGGATGCCGTCGCCATCGGTATCGGTGGCGGCCACCTCGACAATCTTCTCCACTTCCTTGGTTTCGTAGACGACTTTCTCCACTTCAACCACCTTGGTCACACCCAGCGGGATTTCCAGACCCAGGGAGAAACGCCAATCGTTGAAACCGCCCTCACCTTCCGAGGTCGTACCTGTGACACCATCGAAATCGTCATACATATAACGGGCTTCAGCACGCAGCTTCAGGCCGTTATCGAAAATCGGGCCGGTTACCGCGCCCAGGCCTACATTGGCGTGCAGATCAAAGGCGTCGTCATCGTCCGGGATCACATCGTTGTAGATGCCACCGATGTTAGCCAACACGAAAGGCGTGAACCCTTCACGGTCACCAAAGGCATAGGCAACACCGGTGCTGATGGCGTACTGATAGAAGTCGGGCGCGCCCTCGACACCGGAATCCAGGCCGTAGCCCGCGCCTTCCGTTTCCCACCACCAGTTGCCGGAGAGGTTACGACCATAGATCAGGCTGGCACCCAGTCCATTGCGTGACATATCCCTGTCTTCATCGAGCACGAGATACGTGGCCATTGGCGCCAGGTACTGTGGCGTACTCGACGTCACCGTTTTTTCCTCATCAGCGGTTGCCTGTGTTGCGAGTGCAACACCAACCGCCAGAGCCGAAATACGAATGTATCCTTTCATGACTACCCCCCTTGGGTATGAATGAACAGTGCAATCATTGGAATAGGCGGGGCATGAAAAAAAAATACGCATACGGTGCGTTTCCGTTGCTTTAATGTTGAAAAGACAGCCCGGATGATCACTTTTGTTTCTGCGCGTTTCTTTTCGTATACGCAGACCTGTTTTTGCTTCTCACGGTGCTATTCTTGTGCGCCCCTCCACCGTTCTGGTACCTTGGTGCAGACTAATAACAACAGGGTATCTGGCGACAATGCGACTGCGTAAAACCCGCTATACCCTCGCGGCACTGCTTTTCGTGGTGATCGCAGCACTGCTGCATACCGCTTGGCCTTTTCTCTTTTATCCACGACAGACTCTCACGCTGACACTGCCGCAACCGGCAACGCCCGAGTCCGCTGACACCGCCATGGCCGGCATCGCGGAGCGGGATATCACCCCGCCAATCGGCATGCCCAAATTCGGTTACTCTGCCTGGGCCCGGGAAGCGGACGGTTTCCGCACCCGCCTGAAAGCCCGTGCCTTCTATTTGCAAGGCGTCAACCAGACGCCTGTGGCCATCGTGCAACTGGATCTGGGCAGCGGTTCACTGCCGCTGCATCATCGGGTTGCCGAACTGATTGCCGAGCAAACCGGCGTGCCGGCCCATGCCCTGTCACTGCTGGTGACCCACAGCCACTCCGGCCCCGGGCAGTATCTGGGCAGTGATTTCTACAACGTGTTCGGCAGTAACCGCCCCGGTTTTGACCCTGCGCTATTTGAGTTTCTCAGCCAGCAAATTGCCGATGCCGTCATCGCCGCTCACGCTTCGCGCAAGCAAGCCCGGTTCGCCATCGGTCAGCGGGATATCTACGGCTTTACCCGTAACCGCTCGATTGAAGCCTGGGCCAGAAACTTCCCCGACCAGGATCGGGATCTGGACCCCATGGCGGCGGTAAACCCCACCATGACCATGCTGCGTATCGACCAGAAACAGGGTACGGACTTTGTCCCCGCCGGGGCCCTGAGCCTCTATTCCATCCATGGCACCGCCATCCCGCCCTTTACCCGGCCCTACCATGCGGATGTCTGGCACTGGATCAGTCAGGTACTGGAAGACAGCATGGCAGAAAGCCACCCCGGGTTTATTCATGGCGCGGCCCAGGCCACCCATGCGGACAACAATCCGGCCTGGCATGACGACCTTCGCGGCGACAAGGAGGCCCGCCGAATCGGCACCGGCCTGGGCCAGCAGGCCACCGAGCTTTTCCGGGCGCTACAACCGCAATTGACCGATCAACTGGAAACGGCCGTGGCAAGTCGGCAGCTTGATTTGCTTGACGACATTGATACAGGACGCTTCGGACTCTGCGAAAGAGCCATCACCGGCGCGGCGGTGGCAGGCGCGGCCAACGGCGACGAAGTCTTCCCGGTGTCGTACCTGCCATTTCTGGAGGAAGGCTGGCCACGCCGTTTCTTTACCGACGGCTGCCAGGGCGTCAAGCAATGGATGCTGTCACGCCTGCAACTGCTGCTCCCCGCAGAGCGCTTTCCGCACCAGGCCCTGTTCCAGATTATCCGCATCAATGATCTGGTACTGGTTCCCCTGCCCTGGGAAATCACCCTGGAAAGTGGCAACCGCATTCGCCAGGCCGTCAAAAGGACCCTGCCCCCCGGCACTGACTGGCAGGTAGAAGTATCCAGCCTGGCCAACGGCTACTTCGGCTATGCCGTCACGCCGGAGGAATATTCGCTGCAATACTATGAAGGCGGCCACACGCTTTACGGCCCGCATACCCTGGATTTCCTGATTGGCCAGAGCAGCACGCTCAGCAACGACCTCTGGGAACAGGGGCAGATCAACGACATCCCCGCCAGTCAGCAGTTTTCCCTGCTCAGCCGGCGTTATTTTCCCCAGCAGACGGCCCAGACATTCACACCACGCTGGGAAGGCGCCCCTGTCTTTCATGCCGGCGATGACCTCAGTGACCCTTACTGGGCCCAGTCGCTGCTGGCCGCGCCGGCCGAGGCCCTGCCCCTGAACCAACCGCTGCTGTCGGTTCACTGCCATGCAACCGTGCACACCACCGACGAGTCGGCAAGGCTCCAGTTGATTCATCGTGAATCCGCCGGGAACGGGCAGGATCGATACCAGGTTCGCTGGTATCCAGATGCCCCGGATCAGGCCGACAACTGCCGACTGGCCCTGCGAGATCCCGCAAGCGGTGAAAAAGTGGTCTCTTCTGTGCTTCAGTAGATGAGCCACCCCGGGGCCACTGTTACACTTGAGTCCTCTGATCACTCGCTCAGCCCCGGAGCCTCCAATGCGCCTGCGACTTCGCCACCTCCTGCCCATCCTCTTCCTGGCTGGCTGCGCCAGCACCACCCAGGTGGCAACCCGCTTCACGGCGGAAGGAGTTCATCCCCCCCAGGACACCCTGCTGTTGGTGGCCCATACCCCGGAAGGCAATATCCGCGAAACCTGGGAGCTAACCTGCAGGGAAATATTTTCAAGCAGTTCGTTGACCATATTGCTCAGCCATCAGGAATTACCGTTATGGTACGAGGGCGGAAAAGAACGCATCCTCGACTGGGCGCAGGACAATGATGTCCAGCGGATCCTGGTGGTGGAACTGACCCACCTGCTGATTGATGCGGCTGCGCCGCCGGCAGCGGGCAATCAGCTCAACCCCATGGACCAGACAGCCGGTGACACCAAACCGACCTGGCAGGTCGGGATTGGTGGCGACCTGGCCAAAGAGGACATTCCCGACGCGTTGCGCCAACACGGCGCGGAGCTGATCAACGCGGAAGGCAAACCCCTCTGGACAGGGATTGCTACCACCCACGAGGCAAGCAACTCGGTTGCCATTGCCAAGAGTCAGTGCTCGGCCCTGCGCAAAACCCTGAGAGACCAAAACCTGATTCCTTGATAAATGGATAGCTGACTATGACAGGCCCACTGCACGGACTGACTTTTATCGAACTGGCCGGCATCGGCCCCGGCCCCTTCTGCGGCATGATGCTCGCTGACATGGGCGCCACCGTAATCCGTATTGATCGCCCCGGCGGCAACCCCCACGCCGCCATCGGCCACAGCGTGCTGTTCCGCAATCGCCAGAACCTGGCCCTGGACCTGAAAAGCCCGGAAGGCATCGAAACCGTTCTGAAACTCTGCGAAACCGCCGACGGCCTGTTCGAAGGTTTCCGCCCCGGCGTGGCCGAGCGCCTGGGTATCGGCCCGGAACAATGCATGGCACGCAACCCCAAGCTGGTTTACGGCCGCATGACCGGCTGGGGCCAGACCGGCCCGCTGGCCAAGGCCGCCGGCCATGACATGAACTACATCTCCCTGTCCGGCGCCCTGCACGCCATGGGACGCCAGGGTGAAAAACCCGCTATCCCTCTCAACCTGGTGGGCGACTTCGGCGGTGGCGGCATGATGCTGGCCTTTGGCATGGTCTGCGCCGCCCTGGAGGCCCAGCGCTCCGGCGAAGGCCAGGTAGTGGACAGCTCCATGGTGGAAGGTTCCGCCGCCCTGATGGCCATGTTCTACGGCCTCAAGGCCCAGGGCCTGTTTAGCGAAAACCGTGGCACCCACATGCTCGATTCCGGCGCGCATTTCTACGAGGTCTACGAAACATCGGACGGCAAGTATGTCTCCATCGGCAGCATCGAACCCCAGTTCTATGCCGAACTGTGTCGTATCGCAGAGCTGCCCGCCGAAGATTTCGGCCAGCAGATGAACCCGGCCAAATGGCCGGAGCTGAAACAAAAACTGGCCGCGGTCATCAAACAGAAGACCCGCGAAGAGTGGTGTGAGCTGATGGAAGGCACGGATGTGTGCTTCGCGCCGGTGCTGAGCATTGAAGAGGCGCCTTCACACCCGCATAACGTGGCACGAGGTTCCTTTGTCACGGTGGGCAACATGGTTCAGCCGGCCCCGACGCCACGCTTCTCCCGCAGCAACGCCGGCGAGATCCGCCCGGCAAGCAGCGCGGGGGCAGACAGCAAGGCGGTACTGGAGAATGCCGGTTTCAGTGGCGAAGACATTGAGAAACTGCTGGCCAGCGGCGCGGTCAAACAGGACTAGCCCAAGCCGCTGTTGGAGCCTTGCTTGCAAGGCGAAAGGTAACCTGAAGCTTCGCTTTGCGAGCAAAGCTCCAACGGCACGTTTTCAGGCCAGCAAGCGCCCCCGGCCACAAGCCGGGGCCTTCTGAACTCGCGGAGGACCCCATGAGTGCAGTGATACCCGGTACATCCCTGGCCATTCACCCGGAGCGCTTCCCGGACCCGGTGGATGACCTGCCCGCAAACGGTGTACGCAAGGCCGTACTGGCCGGCGGCTGTTTCTGGTGTGTGGAAGCAGTCTACCTGAATCTGGACGGCGTACTGGCCGTGACTTCCGGCTATGCCGGCGGCGACGCCGACCATGCCAGCTACGAAGCGGTCTGCACCGGCACCACCGGCCATGCCGAGGTGGTGGAAATCGAATACGACAGTCAGGCCATCAGCTATGGCCAGCTACTGAAGGTGTTCTTTTCCGTTGCCCACGATCCCACCCAGAAAGACCAGCAAGGCAATGACCGGGGGCCTCAGTACCGTTCCGCCATCTTCTACCAGAGCGATGAGGAAAAGGCCGTGGCCCAGGCGTATATCCACCAGCTGGAAAATGCCGGCGCCTTTACCGCCCCCATCGTTACCACTCTGGAGCCTCTGGACGCTTTCTACCGGGCGGAGGACTACCATCAGAACTTTGCCCATCACAATCCCAACCAGGGCTACATTCTGCATGTGGCCAAACCCAAAGTGGAAAAGCTTGCTCACGCCTTTCCCGACTTGCTCAAGGGGGACTAACTGAATGGCACAACAGTCTGCCAGCGGCCACGACCTGACGCCGCTCAGTGACGCGGAGAAACAACAGCGGGCCCAGTCCCTGACCGACGAGGAGCGGCGCATTCTGCTCAACCAGGGGACCGAGCCCCCTTTCTGCGGCGGCCTGCTCGACAATAAGGAAGACGGTACCTACCACTGCAAGCTGTGCGAGCTGCCTTTGTTCAAGGCCACCAGCAAGTTCGAGTCCGGCACCGGCTGGCCCAGCTTCTACGAACCGTTCGACCCGGACCATGTCCGCGAACTGCGCGACACCAGCCATGGCATGGTGCGCGTGGAAATCCGCTGCGCCCGTTGCGACGGCCATCTGGGTCACGTCTTCCCCGACGGCCCCGCCCCCACCGGATTGCGCTACTGCCTGAATTCGGCATCGTTGGTGTTCAAGGCGCGGGATTAAGCTCCCTGGCCAGAGGCTCAACACTCGAACCGTGAATGAAACAGTTTCGAGTTGCGAGAAGCGAGTTTCGAAAGGCAAACCCTTTTAAGGTTTTCGCTCCTCGAAACTCGTAACTCGCAACTGTTGCCCCAATGGCCGCACAACCCTCCCTGACTTGACCGCAGAGCACAACGTCCATTTCTGTCATTGCCTAGCGCAACACCCTGTATACCATCAGGAGTGACCCCCAAGTCACGACCTGAAGCATTACAGGAGGCACCATGAACGCCGCGACCCCTGCCCCGCGCCGCGAGGAAAGCGCCCAGACACGCTGGGACCGGTTCCCGGTCATCAAGACCGGTGAGGATTATCTGGCCAGCCTGCGAAACCGCGGCACCCGACTGTTTCTGTTCGGCGAGCTGATCGACGAACCGGCGGATCACCCCATCATCAAGCCCAGCATCAATGCCCTGCGCGCCAGCTATGACCTCGCCATCGAAGACCCGGAGCTGGCCACCGCCTGGTCGCCGCTGATCGAGGATCGGGTCAACCGCTTCCTGCATATCGTGGAATCCCCGGACGATCTGGTCATGAAGAACCGCATGCAGCGTCGCATGGGCCAGATTACCGGCACCTGCTTCCAGCGCTGCACCGGGCTGGACACCATCAGCGTGCTGCATTCCATCACCTACGAGATCGATGAAAAGCACGGCACCGATTACCACGCGCGTTATCTTGCCTTCCTCAAGGAAGCCCAGCGCAAGAATATCCTGATTGCCGCCGGCATGACCGACCCCAAGGGCGACCGTAGCAAACGCCCGGCCCAGCAGAGCGATCCGGACATGTTCATGCGTGTCACCCGCCGCACTGACCAGGGCATCTATGTGAAAGGCGTCAAAGCCCACATGACCGGGGGCTGGAACCAGCACTGGATCTGTGTCATGCCCACCATGAACCTCACCGAAGAGGACAAGGACTACGCCGTGGTGGGCATGATCCCCGGCGATGCCGAGGGCATTACCTACATCTACGGTCGCCAGAGCTGTGACACCCGCGCCATGGAAGGAGGCAGTATCGACCAGGGCAACGCCGAATACGGCGGTCAGGAAGTGCTGGTCTATTTCGACGACGTGTTCATCCCCCATGAGCACGTCTTCATGGATGGCGAGCAGGAATTCGCCCAGGACATGGTGGCCCGCTTCACCGCCTACCACCGGGCCAGCTATGTGTGCAAAACCGGGCTGGGCGATGTGCTGGTGGGCGCGGCCGCCTCCATTGCCGAATACAACGGCCTGGACAAGGTCAGCCATATTCGTGACAAGCTGGTGGAAATGGTGCACCTGAACGAAACCATCTACTCCTCCGGTATCGCCAGCTCCCACGAGGCGAAGCAACTGCCCAGCGGCATTTTCATGAACGACGCCATGCTGTCCAACGTGTGCAAGCACAACGTCACCCGCTTCCCCTACGAAATCTCGCGCCTGGCCCAGGACCTGGCCGGCGGCATCATGGTGACCATGCCCAGTGAACAGGACCTGGACAACCAGGAAGCCGGCGAGATCATCCGCCGTTTCCTGAAAGGCCGCGACGATATCCCCACCGAGGACCGCATGCGCATCCTGCGCCTGATCGAAAACATGACCCTGGGCCGCAATGCGGTGGGCTACCTGACCGAGTCCATGCACGGCGCCGGCAGCCCCCAGGCCCAGCGCATCCAGATCCTGCGTGGCATGGACGTGGAACAGAAGAAGTGGCACGCCCGCAAGCTGGCGGGGATCAAACAGGAGGCTTGATCAGTGCTTGCCTGTACGGAGCGTCCTGCTAAACTAGCGCCGCCCCGTACAGCGGGCATGCCGGGATAGCTCAGTCGGTAGAGCAACTGATTCGTAATCAGTAGGTCCGCGGTTCGATTCCGCGTTCCGGCACCATTTTATTCTTTATATTCAACAAGTTATGAACCCCTGACCGACAGGCTCACATGCTTGAAAAATCAGTGCTACGCTGGTGCTACATTAGCACTTCATCCACAACTTCCCCCTTTTTTTAATTTCTCCTCTCATGTCGTACTCAGCATTTCAGTTTAAGAAGCTTTAGTTCAATATAGGCCTTAACTTTGATCGCCAAAGCCACTTTGAGGCGATCCCAGGGTGAATTAGCAAGGACGCAATAAGAAAAATGCAGGAACACTACAGCGATTCCAAGGACGAAGTATCCTGGAAAGGCCTATCTTTCCAACCCGCACAAAGCTTTGATCAATTTATGTCAACCCAGGCAATCCCTAGGTTAACAGATGCCGATTTCGCATCTGAATTTGAAGAACACTTAAAAGGGTTAACTAGTACGGGGTTTGGAGAAGAAAACCTATCAGTTTTACTTGAGGCGGAGATTCCTGAAACACGCTCATGGGCAATAGGTGAGGCTATAGCGGAAGCTTGGCTGGAATTGAACGAACAAGTTATTTGGCCTTGGCATCACGACAGAGACAAAAGAACGCCAAAGGCGAGCCTGCCTGGCAAAGATTTAATCGGTTTTGCCAGAGACGAACAAGGGCAGGCATATTTTGTTTTTGGGGAAGTCAAAAGTTCTTCACAAGCCCAAAGCCCTCCCAATGTCTTGAATGGCGCCAAAGGGATGATCAAGCAGATCGAGGAGGTAGTTAATGACCGCTCAATTGTCCATCAACTTGTCAGGTGGCTTTTCGCTCGCTGCAAAGGCACTGAATTTGAAGAGGATTTTAACGAAGCAACTTCGAGATTGTTTGAATCAGGGCTAACTGATTTTAGCTTATATGGCATCTTAATCAGAGACACAGCTCCAAATTCAGCTGATTTATCAGGAAGAGCAACTGCAATCTCTACGCAAATATCGAACCCAACGGATTGCCAACTGGTAGCGCTCTACCTCCCTTGCGCCATAGGGGAACTCCCAAGCTATGTGACCGAGCCAGAAGATGACTAATTCTTTTATCGACAATATTAGTGATCTGCGTACTTTGGCTATTAGTGCAGCCTCACGCATTAGAGTCCTTGGTGAGCTTGGAAACCCTGACCAAGCGCCGAATTTACTCCTCATCGAAAGTGCTGCAGAAGCACTTGAAACCGCGGTAGTAGGGACACTCAGCCAGAATCATTTCACCGAGGAAGACACAGACCAAATAAAAGTCAATGCATCTGATGCATATAAACTTTACAGGGTGCTCCCCCTCGGAAACCAGCCGATAAGAAATCTCGAACTAACACTTAGGAAGTGCACTTTAGCAGTAATAGGTGACCTAAGTGCAGATGCAGCCAGAGAACTAAAAGACAGCGGCTGGCCTGAAGTTTCATCAATCGGTGATTCCTGGGGAGATAAAACGTGGTGCACGACCATCGACGTATGGCTCCGGCTGATAAGAAAAGACGGCTGGTCTGACCGCGATGCGGTTCTTGAGGGCGTATCTAATCTTCGAAATCTACAGTCAGAATTCGAGAGTTCTTATCTAAACGATTCAGAACCCCAATATGCCAAAGAGAATGCATTAAAATTAATTGCCACTTATCACCTAGCAAAAGCAGCTGAGATCCTCGCGCTTTATATAACAAATGGTGAATATGAAGATAGTTTTAATGTTCAGCCGGCACTCGACATGCATTTCGACAAAGCGCTTCGAGTAATAAGCTCAACTAGCTTCTACTACCTAGAATCATCAGTACTGCTTCTCCAGGCTGCTGCAGCTCAGTTAGTTAAAAACTCAATCTGGACAGTAACCAGAGCTGTAAACTCAAGGGTAACGGGCTTCGTAAATGAACTAGTCAATCGGGGACGCGGGCAAAACGCAATTTTTGACATGTTGCCCCCACAACGTCGAGCACTAGCAGAAAAGGGTCTGCTTGGCTCAAGCAGAAGGGCTGTTGTTCTAAGTTTGCCAACCTCAAGTGGCAAAACCCTTATTGCTCAATTTCGAATCCTTCAAGCGCTTAATCAGTTTGATAAAGAGGAAGGCTGGGTTGCATACCTTGCCCCAACACGAGCACTGGTTCGACAAGTCACACGCCGATTGCGAAAGGATTTTTCACCGCTCGGAATTAATGTTGAGCAAGTTAGCCCAGCTCTTGAAATTGACTCTTTCGAAAGTGATCTGTTAACCAACAAATCCAATGAGTCAGGGTTTCAAGTATTGGTAACCACCCCCGAAAAACTTGACTTAATGCTTCGCCAAGACTGGGAACAGGCAATCGGAAGACCTCTGACCCTAGTTGTCGTAGATGAGGCACATGGTATTCAAGACTACACCAGAGGACTTCGTCTTGAGTTATTGCTGGCCACCATCAACTCCGAATGCAAACATGCGCAATTCTTACTTTTAACTCCATTCATTAAGAACGCAAAGGAAGTTGCTCAATGGCTTGGCGGTGACAACTCTGACGACATCAGCCTTTCTCTAGACTGGCAGCCAAATGATAGGGTTATTGGAATCTCAAGCCCAATAAAAGGCAGCCCTTTAAACAAAAAAAGTTTTGATTACGACCTTTATTTTAAAAGTATCCACACATCAAGAAACACTCTATTCATTGATGACACTTTAAAAATAACGCCAAAGAGCGACAAAAAGAAAACATTCAGCCAAGTCAATTGCCCTAAAGTCATAGCTGCCGAAACCGCAGCCTTTCTGAGCAGCAGAGGCCCGTTGATAGTAATGCATCAACAGCCACGATGGGTATGGTCGCTTGCAGATTGCCTCAAAAGCTATACATCAAAAACAAACTCCATTTCTAAAGACGTGAAGCTTGTACAGGATTACATCCGTTCAGAGATGGGGGAAAACTTTCCTCTTGCCGAACTCTTGGAGTATAAAATAGGCGTTCACCATGGCGGTTTGTCAGACGACTCTCGGACCCTCATGGAATGGCTTTTCGAACGAGGAGAGCTCGATTTTCTTGTCGCGACCACAACCTTAGCTCAGGGTGTTAATTTCCCAGTTGCCGGTGTCGTAATGGCATCAAACCACTACCCTCTTTCAGGACCAATGCCACTTGAGGACTTCTGGAACATTGCAGGAAGAGCCGGAAGAGTAGATCAAGGCGACATTGGGGTTGTCGCAATTGCTGCCGACAATGAAGACAAAGCTCGCCAACTCGAGGGCTATGTCAAAGAGGGGGTAGGAGAACTAAACTCTGCTCTTATAGCGCTTGTTTCTGAGGCCATCGATCTAATTGATGACTTAGAGAGCATCGTATACTACCGCCCAGAATGGTCATCATTCCTTCAGTATCTAGCCCATACATATAACGAACTAGGATCTCCAGATAATTTCCCCGATCAAATTGAAAAGGTTTTAAGGGGAACATATGGCTTTGATCGTTTACGCCGTTCAGACAAACAAAATGCTAACCGGCTTCTTGACGGCGTCCGTCGATACGCCGGGTATTTAAGCGGCCCCAAAATGCCAACAAAGCTTGTTGATAGTACAGGTTTCTCATTACAGAGCATTCGCTCTGCAATGTACGAATCCTCTCAACAAGGGCTCAACAAAGATAGCTGGGACCCAGCAACGCTTTTCGTTAATGAAAGCCAAGAGTTAAGAAAAATGATGGGGGTCCTTCTCAGAGTTCCTGAATTGCGTGAAAACCTCGAAGCGGCAACTGGTGGAGCATCTCCCGACGGAAACAAACTTGCATCTATTATTAAGGCTTGGGTGAGTGGCGACTCAATACCTGAGATTGCGAAAGAATATTTTTCGAATGGTGATAAAGACCTAGTCGAGTCAATGACAGCTTGTGGACAAAGCCTTTATGGGAAGTTAACTCAGACTACCGCCTGGGGACTTGGCGCCTTATTGTCAATTACTGGTGGTGATTTATCCGATGAAGAATTCCACTCATTAAGCAATCTTGCATCTAGAGTTTTTTATGGCGTACCCAACGATGAAGCAATTGCGCTTCGCATGCTTGGAGTACCGCGTATGGCAGCAAGCGCTCTTGCCCAAAAATTAAACAGCACCTCTCTTCCAGAGATGCGCCAAGAACTTGCAGACCTGGATCAAAAGAGCTGGAGCAAAGCGCTTGGCAATCGTGAAAAAGGGGCAACATATCACAGGGTATGGAGAATACTTGAGGGGCTTGAGTAATCGCTTCTCTACGGCGTACAGTTATTAACACAAGTCCAAGGCGGCGCATTCGCGCCGCTGATTCAAACCCCAATCTGAACCTGAGGTTTTGGCCAGCTGGATAATCCAGGTCTGGAGCCGGGTAAGTACCGGCTTACCCAATACCCACAACCCAAACACCTTGCCCTTTGATAGGTCCCCATACTCGGTATAAGCCCTACCGGGTATAAAAGCCGGTATCTCAGGTTCATCATGTTCCGACCCCAAACCCGCATTAACCCTAGGTACAGAGCCGGTTTGTACCGGCTCTTGAGTCGGTTCGTACCTAGAGGTATCGGTACCTATAGGTACACCCCCTACCCCCTCTGTACCTATAGGTCTGGACTGAATCCAATAAGCCGGTTTTAGGGGTCTGGCAGACCTGGGGATTGAAGGGCCACCCATCGCAATCACAAAGCTACACCAATCGCCCTGGTCCGCCGCTGTAACCGCCTCCCAAAGTGCTCCGCCCTCTTCTTCATCTACTTGGTCATCCTCTGGCCCCAGACGCCGAAGTTCACGCCAAACGGTCACGGAGGGGCCGCCTATCTGCTGAAACTGGCGGATGCCCCAGGCACTGGCCCAGGATCTGACCCTATTGGCGCTTTCTGCCAGTGAGGTTGCCCAATCCTCATCACTTTCCAGGTCTCCCAACCCTGTCCCATTGATGTTCTTGGAGACGTATTTGGCTAGGTACCCGGCGGCTGTACCTTTCTCTGGGTCAATGGCTTTTGAGTTAAACCTATGACGCCATGCACCAGGCTCACTTGGAGAATCGGTTTTCCAGAGATAATGCCGGGCAATTTTGCGGGCCTGTGCCGCTTCATCAGGGTGAAAAAACAGCAGCAAATGCCAGTGAGGGGTGCCATCGTGGTGGGGCTCGGCAATTCGGAATCCATAGCAACGGATGCCCTCACGGTCGAATTTTGATCGAATGGCAGCCCATTTATTCGATAACCAGTCTTGGCCTGCAACAGGGCAAGAACCATCCCAATTAGGGTTCTTAAATACCTTAGGTGTGCTTGAGCTCCTGACCTTACTCATGCGGTGGAACCTTGAAGGGGTCGTAAAGGTCCAGAATTCACCTATATGACCATATTTGGCCGCTACCTCCTCAAAACCCCGCATCCGAACCATTAGCTCTGAACGCCGTATCTCAGGGTTTGCCACCCCTAGTTGCTGCAGCTCATCAAGCGAGAATACCTCGCCATCATCGTTAATGGCCTCAACCCCCGCCAGGGTCTGAGCATTCCTAGCTATGGCGCGAGTCAGGCGCCTCACATTCCAGTTCGAGCAATACAGCTGCCTACCTGCGCCAACATCGCCCAAACGGCGCTTAACCTTTTCAACCCTCAAAGCCTGCAAACGGCGAATTCGCCTCATCCACCACCGATTACACTGGAGACGGTTATACAAAGGGGATAAATTGGGACCGCTCTCCAATGAGGAATACGGTTTCAGCCATTCCAGGCCATATCGTTCTACTACACAGGCCAAGCGCCTAAGTAAGCGCCCCTCATCCGTTTCTGTCTGGATAATTGACCGACACTCTGCCGCCCGCTCCCGGCTAAAGTCTTTGAGGTCTCGATCCGACCCGGTTAAACAGAGGTCATGAACCTGGTAATGGGCGGTGTAATTCCTAAGCCGAGTGTTCGCTTTAGCCTCGATACTCCCTTTGTATTCTCCAGCAAGCCTCTCTGCCTGACATTGCTTGATAGTGGCCACATAGGCACCAGCAAGGGCCTTTTGTTGGTCAGGATCCAGCTCACAGAGGTTTTCTTGTATGAACGCCCAGGTGCCGGGGGCCAAGTCTTCAAATACTTCGCTCAGGCAATCAACGGCCAGGGGAACCACCCCCTGCATATGGCGAGGAGTAGCGAGTGCAGTCATATCGCCCCCTATGCCTGGAATGCGCAAGGAGACACAGGCTCTGCCTGCAGGCTGCGCTCAATAAACGCACTGATATCAGAGCGCCGATATCGAACCAGGCGCCCTACTTTCACATAGGGAAGGTTATAGCGCTTTTCACAGCGCCATACGGCGAGGGTGTGAGTCGTGACCCCAAGAATCTGGGATGCTTCAACGGGGGTACAGAGTCCTTCATTGGAATTCATGCGAATGCCTCCAAGTGATTTAATGTATGGAGGCAATATGTTGTTTTTTAAGGGGAAATAAAATTGGGGTAATTAGGGTGGGAGACCATCTAAATTGGGGTAAACCGTGAATTCTTCACCCCAATTTGGGCTCAAACAGCTTTGAGAGGTCATTATCTGACCGATTCTTTACACCTCGCGCAAACTTGATACCCATACTTTTCAGGTCATCATTAAACGTATCCTGACTGATCCTTTCTGCAAGAGGCACCCGCATGTACTGCTCGAATACAGATTTGAATTCCTGCTTTGTTGCAACGATGGCCAGCTTTTGTACAGCCCAGTCCATGCCAGCATTGGCGGCT
>JAKSCQ010000266.1 GCA_022360555.1 Pseudomonadales bacterium | reverse complement strand
GTGCTCGAGGTAATACAGGGTGTCCCGGAATATCCACGGGTTCCCCTGGGCAGCGCGGCCGATCATGATACCACCGGCGCCGGTGGATTCCAGTACCCGTTTAGCTTTTTCCGGGCTATCCACGTCACCGTTAGCCATGATCGGAATATTCACCGCCTTTACCACTTCGGCGATGGTGGCGTATTCCGCGTCGCCGTTGAACTTGTCCGCCCGGGTCCGGCCATGAATGGCCAGTGCCTGGATACCGGCGGCCTCGGCGATTTTGGCAATGGCCACGGCATTGCGCTGTTGGCGGTCGGGGCCGGTACGGATTTTCAGGGTGACGGGCACGTCCACGGCATTGACGACCGCATCCAGGATGCGAGCCACCAGGTCCGGGTCGGCCAGCAGGGCAGACCCTGCGGCGCGTTTGCACACTTTCTTTGCCGGGCAGCCCATATTGATATCAATGATCTGGGCGCCGTGATCCACATTGGCGCGGGCCGCGTCGGCCAGCATGCCGGGTTCGCCCCCGGCAATCTGGACCGAGATCGGCCCCGGTTCACCATGGTGGTCAAGCCGTTGGCGCGACTTTCGAGAGTTCCACAGACGGGTGTCCGAGGTAACCATTTCCGATACCAGCAGGCCTGCTCCCAGATCCCGGCACAGGCGCCGGAACGGGCGGTCCGTGACGCCGGCCATGGGGGCCAGAATCAGCGGATTGGGCAGGGTATAGGGGCCGATCTGCATAGCGTCGGAATGGGGTGACTGAAAAAGGAGGCTAATGATAGAGACCGGGGCCCCGGTATGAAAGGGCGCGGGGTAAAAAATGCGGCCTGCGGACGGAGAAATGCCGGCTCTGTCGCGGGAGCGGTGACCAGGGGAGCCCTGAATCACTCCTTGCGTGTTCAGCGAGGAGTTATGCAGAGGTTCCCGGTCCGCTCCCGCAGAGCGTCACTTTGCCAGCAGCTTTATCGTTGGCTGACCTGCGGGTTGGCTTCCTGGCTGGGCAACAACCGCAGGTTGTAGTTTACCGCCTGCTCGCCCGGGTCCACGATTTCCAGCGAGATATGCAGCGGCGTGTTGGTGGGCATGACGTCCATGTTGTGCAGGTCACCGTGCAGGTATTCGGAAGGCTGGAAGCGGCGATGAGCCACTGGCTTGCCGTTCATGGCGCTGAAACTCAACGCAAGGTCCGGGAAGGGCTGGGGGTAGCGGGCCTCATTGAACAGGATGGCGTCGACAATCAGGGCGTTGGCGTAATCCGGGTGGCTGCGTACCACCAGATTGGCGCCGCGCAGTTTGCTGATGTCGGTGCGGCTGGGTAGCTGGCAACCAAGCAGGTTGCAGGCTTGCAGGTACAAAGGGCGCCACTGCGGACTGCGGGCCAGGTGGTCGAAGTTGAACCAGGCGTACTGGCCAACCAGAATCACCAGGGCCACCACGGAAAGCGCGCTCCATTTGATCAGGCCGGCCCAGTCCCTGGGTTGGTGGAACGGGCGGTCCCGCTCTCTGACCGGACGTGAAATGGCTACCGGCTCATCGTTGAGTTCGTCGCCGAACAGGTCCATGCCGCCGAAGAGCAGATCGTCATCCCCGCCGGCTTCAGGCTCCGGCGGTTTCGGTTGGCTGGCCTTGGGTTTGGCCTTTGCCGCAGGGGCGGAAGTGGCGGGTTGCTCGTCGCGGGGGGCAAAGCTGGCCGGGGCCGGTTTGTCCTCGGCCGGGGCGTCAGGCTCGTCGTCGTCTTCCAGTTCCTTGAGCAGGGCTTCGGCCCAGGCTTCGTCGGCCCCCTCGTTGTGGCTGGAGCGGCCGGCGCCGTGCATGTCGGAAAAGTCTTCGCCCAGGCCGCTGTCTTCGCTGCCTTCGTCCAGGTTGATGAACGAATCGCTCAGCTCCATGCCTTCCAGACTCAGCCCGTCACCACCGTTGTCTTCCTCGTCACCGTAGGTCTGGGTGTCCTTCTTGGGGGGGGCGTCATTGTCGAGCGCGCCGGCCCAGCGGTCTTCACTCGGTTGGGGGCGGGCGGGTTCCACCAGGTAGTCACTGGCCTGGAATATTTGCAGGCAGGAGCCGCAGCGCACCGCGCCCCGGGCCTGCTTGAGATGCTCATCAGTGATCTTGAACTGGGCTGCGCAGTGGGGGCAGCGGGTCTTGTATTGGGCGGCCATGGGTGTCGCCTGATTGTTATTGATGTCCAGAGGGCATTTTTACCGAAAACACAGCCAGTGTCGCAAGGAAATGGGCCTCACTTTGTGGCTTTGCGTACCCCGTCGATACGCACCCAGTCGCCCTGTTGTGTGGTCGGTGTCAGGTCGAACCAGGGCGCATAGGCCTCGCGGACACTGTCCGCCTGCTCGGCCAGGATGCCCGACAGGGCCAGGGTGGCACCGGGACGGCAGTAGCTGGCCAATTGTGCTGCCAGCTCCACCAGCGGGCCGGCGAGGATATTGGCCACCAGTACATCACAGCCAAAATCCGCCGGCATCTTTTCCGGCAGATAAAGATGCAGGTTGTCGACCACGCCGTTGTTGCGGGCATTGTCCATGCTGGCGGTGAGGGCCTGGGGGTCGATGTCCGTGCCGGTGGCACTGTCTGCCCCCAGCAGCAGGGCGGCAATGGCCAGCACACCAGAGCCACAGCCGAAATCGAGCACGGTCTTGCCGGCCAGGTCGGCGCGGTCCAGCCATTCCAGGCACAGGGCGGTGGTTTCATGGGTGCCGGTCCCGAAGGCCAGGCCCGGGTCCAGCTGCAGGTTCACTGCCTGCGGGTCCGGGGCCTCGCTCCAGCTGGGCACGATCCACAGCCGTTCGCCGAAACGCATGGGAGCAAAGTCATCCATCCAGGCTCGCTCCCAGGCCTGGTCCTCCAGGGTTTCGTGGTGATGGGCCTGGGCTTCCAGCCCCTGCTTGCGCAGGGCGGCCACGATCTCGTCAGGGGTTCGGTCGGCTTCGAACAGGGCGCTGACCACGGTGTTCTGCCACAGCGGCCGGGTCCCCGGCGGCGGCTCGAAGACCGGCTGATCGGCCCCGTCGGTCAGCGTCACCGCGCAGGCTCCCAGATTTTCCAGGGCTGCCTGAAAGGCATCGGCATTCTGCTCGGTGGTAGCAAGGTGTAGCTGCAGCCAGGCCATGTTCGCTTCGCTCAAGTTAATAATTAATAGTGAATAGTTAATAGCTGCGCGGGAGGGGCTTGAGAGGCTCAAACGCCTGGTGCCGCGCACGCACTCTTGGTGCAATTGGCAGGAATGATAGCAGTTAAGACGCGTTGGATGGTTAAGGGTGGGGCTTTTCTTGGTATTAAACGCATGAAGCCGCGCACAGTATCTGTGCGCGGCTTCGGCGATGAGGAATAGCAGACAGCAATAATCGCGAACTATTAACTATTCACTATTCACTATTAATTGCTGCCCAGCTTCTTCTCCAGGTGGTGAATGTCCACGCCGCCTTCAATGAATGCCTTGTCCTTAAAGATCTTTTCGCGGTGCAGGTCCACGTTGGTCTTGATGCCTTCTACCACGATTTCATCCAGGGCATTGCGCATGCGGGCGAAGGCGATGTCGCGGTTTTCGCCCCAGGTGATCAGCTTGCCGATCAGTGAATCGTAGAAGGGGGGCACCGTGTAGCCACTGTAAACGTGAGAGTCCACCCGTACACCATTGCCCCCGGGGGCATGGAAATAGCTGATCTTGCCTGGGCAGGGGGTGAAGCGCACCGGGTCTTCCGCGTTGACGCGTACCTCGATGGCATGCCCCTGAAACTGGATGTCGTCTTGCTGTAGTTGCAGGCCTTCACCACCGGCAATGCGCAACTGCTCCTTGACGATATCCACGCCGGTGATCATTTCGGTGACCGGGTGTTCCACCTGCACGCGGGTGTTCATTTCGATGAAGTAGAAGCGCTCGTCTTCATAGAGAAACTCGAAGGTGCCAGCGCCCCGGTAGTTAATGGTCTTGCAGGCATCCACACACCGTTGGGCCACTTCTTCTTTCAGGTGCTGGGGAATGTGCGGGGCCGGGGCTTCTTCCACCACTTTCTGGTGACGGCGTTGCAGGGAACAGTCGCGGTCGCCCAGGTGAATGGCATGGCCGGCACCGTCGGCCAGTACCTGCACTTCCACATGACGGGGTTTCTGCAGGAACTTTTCCATGTAGACGGTGGGGTCGCCGAAGGCGTTCTTGGCTTCGGAGCGGGTCAGGGTGATGGCGTTGAGCAGAAGTTTTTCTTCTTCTACCACGCGCATGCCGCGCCCGCCACCGCCGGCAGCGGCCTTGATGATCACCGGGTAGCCGATTTCCCGGGCCATGGCCAGGGCAGCATCGCTGTCGTCACCAATGGGGCCGTTGGAGCCGGGCACGGTGGGTACGCCGGCTTCCTTCATGGCGTCGATGGCGGCCACCTTGTTGCCCATCAGGCGAATGGTGTCCGCCTTGGGGCCGATGAAGGTGAACCCGGAGCGCTCAACGCTTTCGGCGAAGTCGGCGTTTTCCGCCAGGAAACCGTAGCCCGGGTGAATGCCGTCGGCGTCGGTGACTTCGGCGGCGCTGATAATGGCCGGAATGTTCAGATAGGACTCGGAGGATGGTGCCGGGCCAATGCAGACGGCTTCGTCTGCCAGGCGCACGTGCATCAGATCCCGGTCCGCCTTGGAGTAGACGGCCACGGTGCGAATGCCCAGCTCCTTGCAGGCGCGCAGGATACGCAGGGCGATTTCACCGCGGTTGGCAATGACGACCTTTTCCAGCATGAGATGCCTCCGTTAAACGATGGAGAACAGAGGCTGATCAAACTCAACCGGTTCGCCGTCTTCCACCAGGATGGCATCAATGGTGCCGGACTTGTCTGCTTCGATCTGGTTCATCATCTTCATGGCTTCGACAATGCAAAGTGTGTCGCCGACGTTGACTTCGCTGCCGATCTCGACGAAAGGCTTTGCGCCCGGGGCCGGTCCCGAGTAGAACGTGCCGACCATCG
>JAKSCQ010000187.1 GCA_022360555.1 Pseudomonadales bacterium | reverse complement strand
GACCCTGGTCTTAGTCTTCGCTTAAAGATGCCAGGATATGGCGGTAGGAATTCACCCGCTCTGCAAGAATTTCGCCTTTATCCAGGGCTTCCAGCAGGGCACAGCCGGGTTCCTGTTCATGGCGGCAATTCCGGAAACGGCAGTATCCGGGCAGGTTTCTCAGCTCCCGGAAGCCGTTGATCACATCTTCCGGCTCCATATGCCACAGGCCGAATTCACGGATTCCCGGGGAGTCGATCAGGGAACCGCCCTCAGGGAAATGGAACAGTTTGGCAGAGGTGGTTGTATGAGTTCCCTTACCGGTTTGTTCGGATAAATCACCAACTTTGGTATCCACATCCGGTAGAAGCACGTTGACCAGGGAGGATTTACCCACGCCGGACTGGCCGACAAAGACGCTGGTCCTGCCCTTGAGACGCTCGTGCAGGGCGGCAAGCCCTTGTTGGTCGTGGGCGCTGAGTTCCAGCACCGGGTAGTCCAGGGCCTGGTACATATGGATGAGCTCGTCGATGAAAGGGCGCAGGGTCTCATCGATCAGGTCGGCCTTGTTGAGCACCAGGGTGGCAGGAATGCCGGACAGTTCCGCCGCCACCAGGTAGCGATCCAGCAGGGTGCTGGAGGGCGTCGGCAGGGGAGCGAACACCACCAGCATCTGCTCCACATTGGCGGCCACCGGTTTCAGGTTGCCGTAGGGATCGGGGCGTTTGAGCACGGTGTCGCGGGGTTCGATGGCCACCACCACTCCCAGTCCTTCGCTCTTGGGCGGCTGCCAGATCACCCGGTCCCCCACCACCAGTTGTTCCAGGGTGGCGCGAAAGTGGCAGCGGCGGCTTTCGCCGCCCGGGCTTTCCACCAGTACCTGTTGACCAAAATGGGCGGTGATGATGCCGGTCTGCTCATCGCCCAGATCGTCAGCGACCAGTTCTTCCAGCTGCGCGTTGCGACGCTGGGCGCGTTCCCGCTTTTCCGCCTGGATTTTTTCGATGCGCCAGCGCTGGCGACGATTGAGTTTGCGTTTGGCCACGGTGGTTAGGGTGTCTTCCGGTATTCAGGTGACGTCATGCTACCATGCCCTCTGAATACCGCGTAGCGAGAGACTCCCGCCCATGACCGACAAGCGCAACAATCTGATCTGGATCGATCTGGAAATGACCGGCCTGAGCCCGGAAAACGACCGCATCATTGAAATCGCCACCATCGTCACCGATGCCCAGCTCAATGTGCTGGCGGAAGGGCCGGTGCTGGCGGTGCATCAGAGCGACGCCCTGCTGGAGGGGATGGACGCGTGGAATACCGAGCACCACAACAATTCCGGTCTGGTGGCGCGGGTGAAGGCAAGCCGCATCAGTGAGATGCAGGCCCAGGCGCAGACACTGGATTTCCTCAACGAGTATGTGGAGCAGGGTATGTCACCCATGTGCGGCAACAGCATCTGCCAGGATCGTCGCTTTCTGGCCAACTACATGCCGGAGCTGGAAGCCTTCTTCCACTACCGCAACCTGGATGTGTCCACCCTGAAAGAGCTGGCGCGGCGCTGGAAGCCGGAGATTCTTGAAGGCTTCAAAAAGGAAAACAAGCATCTGGCCCTGGATGACATTCGCGAATCCATTGCCGAATTGCAGTACTACCGTGAGCATTTTATTGACGTATGAATACGAGTAGCGAGTGACGAGTTTCGAGGTGGCGAAAACCTGAAAAGCGATGCGTCACGGGTTTTGACTTTCGCGACTCGCAACTCGTTACTCGAAACTAGCCTTGATGCTGCTTCAACGCCCACTGGACATGCTCTCGCACCATCTCATCCGGGTAATCCTGTCGTCCCTTGAGAGCGTCGATGACGTCGTCTGAGGTGGGCGCATTGCCCAGTGCCACGGCAATGTTGCGTAGCCACTTGGTGTAGCCGGCGCGACGAATCGCCGAGCCGGCAGTGCGCTCCAGAAATTCCTCTTCGCTCCACATAAACAACACCGCCAGATCACTGTCCCCCAGCCCATGGCGGGGATGGAAATCCGTTTCTCCGGTGTGCCGGGCAAAGCGGTTCCAGGGGCACATGAGCTGGCAGTCGTCGCAGCCGAAAATACGGTTGCCGATGCCTTTGCGCAGATCCTCGGGGATGCTGCCCTCGTGCTCGATGGTCAGGTAGGAAATGCAGCGGCGGGCATCCAGTTCATAGGGGGCGACGATGGCATCGGTGGGGCAGACGGTGATACAGGCCCGGCACTTGCCACAGTGATCCTCGCCCGGGGCGTCCACGGGCAGGGGAAGGTCCGTGTAGATTTCCCCCAGAAAGAACCAGCTCCCCGCCTCCCGGTTGAGCACCAGGGTGTGCTTGCCCTGCCAGCCGAGGCCGGCCTTGGCGGCAAGGGGTTTTTCCATTACCGGGGCGCTGTCCACAAAGGCGCGGGCCAGCTCGGTGTCGCCCACCTCCTGGCGAATTCGCGCCGCCAGCGTGGCCAGACGTTTGCGGATCAGCTTGTGGTAGTCGCGCCCCAGGGCATAGCGGGACACATAGGCCTTTTCCCTGTGCTGCAACATCTTCACCGGCTGGGTATCCGGTGGCAGGTAATCCATGCGCGCGGAAATCACGCGCACCGTGCCCGGTTCCAGGGACGCCGGGCGATAGCGTTTGTCGCCGTGGGCGGCCATCCAGTCCATTTGGCCCTGGTAGCCTTGTGCCAGCCAGCGTTTCAGGTTGGTCTCGGCGGCACGCAGATCCGTATCGGCGATACCGATCTGCTGGAAACCGAGCTCGCGGCCCCAGAGCTGGATCTTTTCTTTCAGTGCCTGCAGGTCCATGGTTTGAGGGGATATAATGCCGGGAAATGAACGATGAAGGGTAACATGACAGGACTGCCTACCGCGCTCTATACCGCAGCCCAGACCCGCGAACTGGACCGGCTTGCCATTGCCGCCGGCACGCCCGGCGAGCAATTGATGATGCGGGCGGGGCAGGCCGCGTTCGATGTGCTGAGTGAGCGCTGGCCGGAAGTCCGCCGCATCGCCGTGCTCTGTGGCGGCGGCAACAATGGTGGTGACGGTTATGTGGTGGCGGCGCTGGCCCATGAGGCCGGGTTGCAGCCGACCGTCTACTACAGCAAGGACCCGGCCTCGCTCCAGGGCGATGCCCTGACCATGGCGCAACGTTGCCGGGCACGTCATATTCCCATGCAGCCGCTGACGGCCGGAGCCCTGCCCGCTGATGCCCAGTTGCTGGTGGATGGTGTGCTGGGGACCGGGCTCAGTGGCGCCCTGCGTCAGGATGTGGCCGAGTTGCTGGCCGCCCTGGACAGCTTGCCGTTGCCCCGGCTGGCCCTGGATATTCCCTCCGGACTGGGGGCCGACAGTGGCATGTCCCTGGGGGCGGTGCTGCGGGCGGACATGACCTGTACCTTTATCGGTCTCAAGCGGGGGCTACTGACCGGGGAGGGGCCGGTGTATACCGGCGAGTTGCGGTTTTTCGATCTGCAGGTGGAGCGGGACGTCTACACGCAACTGCCGCCGGACTGTTGCTGTTCGCTGCCCGCTGAGCTGCATCGCCTGCTGCCCCCGCGTCGTGCCGATGGTCACAAGGGGCGCTATGGCCATGTGCTGGTCATCGGCGGGGATTACGGTTTTGCCGGGGCGCCGATCATGAGCGCTCAGGCAGCGGCCCGCTGTGGTGCCGGCAAGGTCAGCCTGGTGACGCGGCCGGAACATGTGCCGGTGGCGTTGGCCCGCCAGCCGGAAATCATGGCGCGGGGCATTTCGCGCCCGGAAGACGCCGAAGACCTGATCGCCGCCGCCTCGGTGATTGCCGTGGGGCCGGGGTTGGGGCAGGACGACTGGGGGCGGGAACTGCTCGCTCTGGCCCTGGCAAGCGGCAAGCCCCTGGTGGTCGATGCGGATGCCCTGAACCTGCTGGCAAAAGAACACCCCGTGGGAGCGGTCGTTCGACCGCGATCTCTCTCTCGGCCCGACAATCGCGGTCGAACCACCGCTCCCACGGCAGATCGGGACTGGGTGCTGACGCCTCATCCCGGCGAGGCGGGCCGTTTGCTGGGCGTGTCTGCGGCGGATATTCAAAAAGACCGCTTTGCGGCCCTGGAAAGTCTGGCAGCGCGTTACGGCGGCACCGTGTTGCTGAAAGGTCTGGGAACCCTGATTCAGGGTGAAGATGTACAGGGCGAGAAAGGCCGCGCCCTGATTCGTGAAGGCAATCCGGGGATGGCCTCCGGAGGCATGGGCGATGTATTGACCGGTGTGATCGCGGCCCTGCGCGCCCAGGGCTTGTGCGGGTATGATGCCGCCCGGCTGGGCGCCATGGTGCATGGCCGGGCGGCGGATCTCTGCGCGGCCCGGAACGGCCAGCGAGGCCTGCTGGCCACCGATCTGCTTGAGGTATTACGGGAGTTGTTGAATGCCAGTTGAGCACCATAGCTTGCCGGATGAGGCCGCCACCCTGGCGCTGGGCAAAACGCTGGCCCGGCGCTTGAGCGGTGGCGGCTGCGTGTACCTGCAAGGGGATCTGGGGGCCGGGAAAACCACCCTGGTTCGGGGTATCCTGCGTGGCCTGGGGCACGAAGGGGCGGTGAAAAGCCCGACCTATACGATTGTGGAACCCTATGAGTTCGGCGACGTCCATATCTATCACTTTGACCTGTACCGTCTGGCGGATCCGGAAGAGCTGGAACTGATCGGGGTGCGGGATTATTTTGCCTCCGGCGACCTGTGTCTGCTGGAGTGGCCGGAGCGGGGTGCCGGAGTGGTGCCTTCTCCGGATTTGACCATTACACTGGCCGTGGATGGCCGCGGAAGAAAGGCGACCCTGGATTGGGCCTATGAAGAAACGCAGTCACAATAACAATCGAATACTGGCTCTCTTTACCCTGCTGGCAGGTTTCTGCTGGACGGGCCTGGCATTGGCCCAGGCCACCATCGACTCCGTGCGGCTGCACCGGGCGCCGGACCATACCCGTATCGTGTTCGACCTGCCCTCGCCGGTGGACCACAAGCTCGACAAGCTGGCCAACCCGGACCGGGTGGTGCTCGACTTGCTGGATGCCCGGCTGGATTTCGACGTCAACAGCCTGGACTACGCCACCAGTCCCATCGCCAATATCCGCGTCGGCAAGCATTCGGACAAGACCCGGGTGGTGTTCGACATGCGCGACGGGGTGCGCACCCGTACCAACCTGCTCAAGCCCATCGACCCCCATGGCTGGCGCCTGGTGGTGGACCTGTTCGACAAGGAGCTCAACGGCACAACGGCCTCCTCGACCGAGCCCGAGGCCAGCAAGCCGCAGAAAACCGAGCAGCCCAAACAGCGGCTGATGGTGGTGGCCATCGACCCCGGTCACGGTGGCGAGGACCCGGGGGCGCGTGGCCCCAGTGGCGTGTATGAGAAGACCCTGGTGCTGCAGATCGGCAAGAAGCTGGAAAAAATGATCAATGACCAGGCCGGTATGCGCGCGGTGATGGTGCGTGACGGGGATTATTACGTGCCCCTGGCGGAGCGGCGCCGCATTGCCCGTGAAAAACACGGCGCGGATGTGTTCATTTCCATCCATGCCGATGCCTTTACCGATGCCCGCGCCAAGGGGGCATCGGTCTTTGCCCTGTCCAGCAGTGGCGCCACCAGTGCCCGGGCCCGCTATCTGGCCAAGATCGCCAACGAGTCCGACCAGGTGGCCGGGGTCTACGAGGAAGAAAAGGACGACAGTTCCCTGCTCAGTGTGCTGGCGGATCTGCGTATGAATGGCTCCATGGCCGGCAGTCTTTACCTGGGGCGCCAGGTACTGGAGGAAATGGGCAAGGTCACCAAGCTGCATGGCGATCGCAAGCGGGTGGAACAGGCCGGCTTCGTGGTGCTCAAGGAGCCGGAGATGGTGTCGATCCTGGTGGAGACCGGGTTCATCTCCAACCCTACGGAAGAGCGCAATTTGCGCTCCCCGGCACACCAGGCCAAGCTGGCGCGCTCCATCGTCAACGGGGTGGATGCCTACTTCCGCAGCCACCCGGCCCCCCATAGCTGGTACGCGGCCCAGCGTCGCCAGCATGGCGAGCAGTATCGCATTCAGCCCGGTGATACACTGTCGGAAATTGCCCGTCAGTACAGTGTGTCCGAACAGGCCATCCGGGCGGCCAACAACATCAGCGGCGACCGGATCATGGTCGGCCAGGTGCTGAAAATCCCGAGTTCGTGAAGGGGCTGGCACGCAACACGCTTCACGCTAACACACCATTGGCCACGTCGGTGTCGTCCAGGTTTTAGCGTGCAGGCATGCTGCGTGTTAGCGTGCGAGCGCATTAACCTCTAAAGGATTTGTTTTGTCCAAGATCCAACTGCTCGACTCCCGCCTTGCCAACCAGATTGCCGCCGGTGAGGTGGTGGAACGCCCGGCGTCCGTCCTCAAGGAGCTGCTGGAAAATGCCCTGGATGCAGGCGCGGAATCCATCAGCGTGGATGTGGAGCAGGGCGGTGTAAAACTGGTGCGTGTGCGCGATAACGGCAGCGGCATTGACCGTGATGATCTGCCCCTGGCCCTGTCCCGCCACGCCACCAGCAAGATTCGCGGCCTGGAGGATCTGGAAGCCATCGGTACCCTGGGGTTTCGCGGCGAGGCCCTGGCGGCCATCAGTTCGGTATCGCGCCTGACCCTGGCCAGCAATGTGGAAGGCGAGGCGGAAGGCTGGCAGGTACAGGTGGAGGGGCGCGACATGGCGCCGTCCGTGACCCCCGCCGGCCACCCGCGCGGCACCACCGTCACCATGCGTGACCTGTTCTTCAATACCCCGGCCCGGCGCCGTTTCCTGCGCACCGAAAAGACCGAATTCAACCATCTGGAAGAAGTGTTCCGGCGCATTGCCCTGAGCGAGTTCAATACTGCCTTCCGCCTGACCCACAACCAGAAGGTGATACACCAGTTGCCGGCAGGGCTGGACGACACCCTGCGTGCCGCCCGCGTGGCCAAGTTGTGCGGCAAGGGCTTCATGGAACAGGCCATTGCCGTGGATGTGGAGCGCGACGGCATCCGCCTGCACGGCTGGATGGGGCTGCCCACCTTTTCCCGTTCCCAGGCGGACCTGCAGTATTTCTATGTGAATGGCCGGGTGATCCGCGACAAGGTGGTCAATCATGCGGTGCGCCAGGCCTACGCGGACGTGCTCTACCACGGTCGCCACCCGGCCTATGTACTGTTCCTGGAGCTGGACCCGGCCATGGTGGATGTGAACGTGCACCCCACCAAACACGAGGTGCGCTTCCGCGAGCAGCGCATGGTGCATGGGTTCCTGTACAGCTCCCTGCATCGTGCCATTGCCGATGTGCGGCCCGGTCAGGACAACCCCGTGCCCGTCAACGAAGAGGCACAGCCGGTGATGCCCGCCGCCGAGCCGAATCAGGCGAGCATGCCCCTGTCGGCCCCGGCGGGGCGGTCCTACACACCGCCGCCCGCCAGCAGCGGATTTGGCTATGGCCAGGGCATGCGCCAGGCCGATGCCTATGGCGCCCTGGTGCAGTCCCGGGTGGAGGAAGCGCCCGCCACCATGCCGCCGGCATCCGACAACGAAACCGTGCCGCCGCTGGGCTACGCGGTGGCGCAAATCCACGGCATTTTCATTCTGGCGGAAAACCAGCACGGCATGGTGGTGGTGGACATGCACGCCGCCCACGAGCGCATTACCTATGAACGGCTCAAGCAGAGCTGGTCGACGGACAAGGTGCGCAGCCAGCCGCTGCTGGTGCCGGTGTCCCTGGCGGTGTCATCGCGGGAGGCGGATTTCGCCGAACAACAGCCGGAGGTCTTTACCCGGCTGGGCTTTCAGGTCGACCGGGCCGGCCCGGAAACCCTGGTGGTCCGCGAGGTGCCCGCCCTGCTGCGCAACAGCGACAGCGAAGCCATGGTGCGCGATGTGCTGTCGGATCTGTTGGCCCAGGGCAGCAGCGAGCGCATCGAACAGAAACTGGACGAACTGCTGTCCACCATGGCCTGTCACGGCAGCGTGCGCGCCAACCGCCGACTGACTATCCCGGAAATGAATGCCCTGCTGCGCGATATGGAGGCCACCGAGCGCTCCGGCCAGTGCAACCACGGCCGCCCCACCTGGACCCAGATGAGTCTCAAAGAGCTGGACCGGCTGTTTATGCGGGGGCAATAAGTTGGCGCTTGCACGCTTCACGCAACACGCTGGCACGCAACACGCGGAGGGCGCGAGGTTTTTCGCGTACAGGCGTGATGCGTGAAACGTGCAAGCCCATCTTCCTGCTCATGGGCCCCACCTGCTCCGGCAAGACCGCCCTGGCCATCGAGGCGGCGCAGCGTCTGCCGGTGGAAATCATCAATGTGGACTCCGCGCTGGTGTATCGGGGGCTGAATATCGGCGCCGCCCGGCCCAGTGATGAAGAACTGGCCCTGGCGCCACACCGGCTGTTGGGTTTCCGGGATCCGGCCGAGCCCTATTCGGCGGCGGATTTTCGGGCCGATGCGCTCAGCGAGATCGAGGCGATTCAGGCCCGCGGGCGGCTGCCTCTGCTGGTGGGCGGCACCATTCTCTATTTCAAGGCGCTGGTGGAGGGGCTGGCCCCGCTGCCCGAAGCGGACCCGGCAACCCGGGCAGACATTGCCGCCCAGGCCGAGGCCGAGGGCTGGCCGTCGGTTCACCGGACGCTGGCAGAAGTGGACCCGATCACTGCCGAGCGTCTCAAACCCACGGACCGCCAGCGGCTGCAACGGGCCCTGGAAGTATACCGGCTCACCGGTCGTCCCCTGTCCGCCTTTCATGCGGATCATCATACAACCGTCACAATAAACCCTGAGGGTTTAAGTCAGTTCAGCGGTTTGCCGTACCCGGTATTCAGCGCGGCCCTGGCTCCGCAGGACCGAACCTGGCTGCACGAGATGATCGCCCGGCGCTTTCACGCCATGCTCAACGCGGGGCTGATCGACGAGGTACGGGCCCTGCGCCAGGACTCCCGGTTGCACCGCGACCTGCCGGCCATCAAGGCGGTGGGTTACCGCCAGGTCTGGGACTACCTGGCTGGGGACAGTGATTACGACACCATGGTGGAGCGCGGCATTATCGCCACCCGGCAGTTGGCCAAGCGTCAGTACACCTGGCTACGGAAATGGCCGGGCGTCGTCTGGTACGACAGTAACCGGGAGCAAGAGCGAAACCAGCTTTTCGGCCAGCTTGATAAGATCTGTAAATCTGTGTTTAGTTGAGCCCGAAAGCTTGAAATTTGGTTTATACTGCCCCATCTGGAACAAGAAGCAGCCTTCAGGAAGGATGTTGCTGTCCAATTGGGTCGGGACCCGGAACTTGAGGCTCTCATTAGTCTCTAACCGTTTCATTGGGTTGTTGACAAAAATTTGCCCAAGGGCGCATTGGGCAAAGGCGGTGGTCGTATGGGACGGCTTTACCGCATAAAAGCGCTGATTGCCCGAAGTGTTGGGCACTACTTTTTACTGCTATTTCAAGGAGACTTGCCATGTCAAAGGGGCATTCGCTACAAGACCCTTTCCTGAACGCACTGCGTAAGGAACGAATCCCGGTATCCATCTTTCTGGTGAACGGAATAAAGTTGCAGGGGCAGATTGAGTCTTTTGACCAATATGTCGTGCTGCTGAAAAATGCAGTCAGTCAGATGGTGTACAAGCACGCAATTTCCACCGTCGTACCGGCCCGTAACCCGCGTGGTGGCGGCAACCCCGCCATGACAACCGGCACCAATGGTACGCCGGCGCCGGGTGAGAACTACGGCAATCAGTAAGCCGCTCATCCCGCTCTGATCCGGGAAGCCACCTTCGGGTGGCTTTCCGCGTTATGCTGCCTGCCTTTTATCATCTGCTGGTTTACACTGGGCGAATCAGCCCCCACATAGAACCTGTTTGGCGTCCATACGCGGTCGCGTTGCCGCTGAAATGGCCCCAGGCAAGGCGCGAACCGCAGGGCCTGACGGGTCAAGTTCACGGTTCGCAACACAGCATGGGGCCATTTCAAGCGGCAGCCCGAAGGGCCGGGCCCCTTCTGCCGCCAGATCGCACCTGCGCTTGTTGATGTAGAATGACTACACGGCACTCGCGCAAGAGCGACCTGGCAACAAAATGAACTCCGGCGCGACCGTGTATAGACTCGAAACAGGCTCTCAAGGCCCATATGGACTTATTTGATCGTACAGAACAATCGCGTACCGGTGCCGGCGAGAAAGCCATTCTGGTGCATTTGGAGTTGCCGGATGCCATGGGGCGCGAGGATCTGGACGAATTTCACCACCTGGTCACGTCCAGCGGCGTGGAGCCGGTGGCCGAACTGACCGGCAAGCGAAACCGGCCAGACCCCGCCCTGTTTATCGGTTCCGGCAAAAGCGAGGAACTGGCTAACCTGGTGAAAGAGCTGCAGGCGGATGTGGTGCTGTTCAACCATGCCCTCAGCCCCGGGCAGGAGCGCAACCTGGAGCAGGCCGTGAAGTGCCGGGTGCTGGACCGCACCGGCCTGATTCTGGACATCTTCGCCCAGCGTGCCCGCACCCACGAGGGGCGCCTGCAGGTGGAACTGGCCCAGTTGCGCCACCTGGCCACCCGCCTGGTGCGCGGCTGGACCCACCTGGAACGGCAAAAGGGCGGCATCGGCCTGCGCGGTCCCGGTGAAACCCAGCTGGAAACGGACCGGCGCCTGCTGCGCGACCGCATCCGTGCCATCGAATCCCGGCTGGAAAAGGTCCGCAAGCAGCGTGCCCAGGGCCGCCGTGCCCGGCAGCGTTCGGAAACCCCGCTGATCTCGCTGGTGGGCTATACCAACGCCGGCAAGTCCACCCTGTTCAATGCCATCACCACCGGCGATGTCTATGTGGCCGACCAATTATTCGCCACACTGGATCCGACCTTGCGCAAGGTCAGGATTCCCGGTGTCGGCCCGGCCATCCTGGCGGATACGGTCGGGTTTATCCGTCACCTGCCGCACCGGCTGGTGCAGGCTTTCCGGGCGACCCTGGAAGAGACCATTAACGCCTCCCTGCTGCTGCATGTCACGGACTGCAGCGCAGAGGAGCGCGACAGCAATGTGCAGGCAGTGAACGAAGTGCTGGAGGAAATCGGCGGCGACAAGCTGCCGGTGCTGCACGTCTACAACAAGGTGGATAACCTGGATCAGGCGCCGAAAATCGAACGCGATGAGCATGGCCAGCCCTGGCGAGTGTGGATATCCGCCCAGACCGGTGCCGGCTTTGATCTGCTTTTCGAGGCCATTGCCGAGCGGTTGGCGAGTGGCTGGGTGGATTGCTGGGTACGGCTGCCGGCGGATGCCGGCCGTTTGCGCGCCCGTCTGCACGCGGCAGGCGAGGTGCTGGACGAACAGGCCGCCATGGATGGCAGCATGCTGCTGCGGATCAACGTCAACCGTGTGCACTTCGAGCGGCTGCTGCGCGAGCAGGGGCTGAGCGAAGAGGAGCTGGTTGTACCGGCACCGGCGGTTGCAGGGGATGAGACCCCTTCCTACAATTCTGAACGCTCGCGTGATGCGAGCCATCATTAATGCCGGTGGGCCATGGGCCCTGACGGATTGGAGACCTACATGGCGTGGAATGAACCTGGCGGCAACAAGCCGAAGGACCCCTGGGGCGGAGGCGGCGATCAGGGGCCGCCGGATCTGGATGAAGCCCTGAAAAACCTGAAAGACAAGATCAACAGCGTATTCGGAGGCAAGGGTGGCCGCTCTGGCAAGGGCGGTGGCGGTGGCTCCGGTTCCCCTTTCCCGATGATCATTATTGCCCTGGTCATTGCCGCCGTGGTGTATGGCGTGGTCGGCTTTTTCCAGGTGGATCAGCGCGAACGTGCCGTGGTGCTGCGCACCGGTAAATTCGACCGTATTGTCGAGCCCGGCCTGAACTGGCGGGCCCCCATCTTTGAGCAGTACGAAAAGGTGGATGTGGGGCAGAATCGCCGTTACGAAATCACCGAGCAAATGCTCACCAAGGACACCAACATCGTCAGTGTGACCCTGCAGGTGCAGTATCAGGTGTTCGATCCCCGTCCCTTCCTGCTCAAGGTCGCCCAGCCGGAAGCCATCCTGGAGCATGCCACCAGCTCGGCCCTGCGCCATGTGGTGGGGTCGTCCTCCATGGATGACGTGCTCAAGGACAAGCGGGAGGAAATTCCCATGCTGGTGCGTCAGCGCCTCGATGAATACCTGAACCGTTACGACACCGGTCTGGTGCTCAAGCAGGTGGTGCTGGACAAGACGGAAGCGCCGGATGCCGTGCGTGATGCCTTTGATGATGTATCCAAGGCCAAGGAAGACGAAGACCGCTTCAAGAAGGAAGCCGAAGCCTACCGCAACGCGGTGATTCCCCAGGCCCGGGGTGAAGCCCAGCGGCTGGTGGAAGAAGCCGAGGCCTACAAGCAGCGCGTAATCGACGGTGCCGAAGGTGATGCCAAGCGCTTTACCGACTTGCTGGCCGAATACCGCAAGGCGCCGGATGTGACCCGCGAGCGTCTGTATCTGGAAACCATGACCGGCGTGCTGGGTGCGACCAGCAAGGTGATGGTGGATGTGGATCAAGGCAACAGCCTGATCTACCTGCCGCTGGAGCAGTTGATCAAGGGGCGTGATGCCCGTACCAAACTGCCCCAGCAGAGCAGCGCAACCGAGTCTGGCAAGTCCAGTGCCGGGGCGGATGATGGTGGCAGCGGTCGGGATGCCAACCGCAGCCTGTACAGCACACGAAACCGGGAGTTGCGCTAATGAATAATCGTGGATGGTTGGCGCTGCTGGCTCTGGGTGTGATTGCCCTGGTGGCGCTGGATTCGTTCTTTATTGTCAATCAGACCGAAAAGGCCGTGCTCAAGCAGTTCAGCCGGATTGACCGGGCCGATATCGAGCCGGGCCTGTACTTCAAGTGGCCCTTCTTTGAAGAGGTGGTCCGGGTGGACGGCCGTGCCCTGGTGCACGACGTCCCCACCCAGTCGTTCCTGACCGCAGAGAAAAAGCTGCTCAATGTGGACGCCTTTGTGGTCTGGCGCATCAACAACGTGCAGCGTTATATCGTGAGTGTGGGGGGTGGTTCCAACAATCCCCAGGTCATGGAGCGCCGGGCCCGGGAACTGCTGGACCCGCGCGTGAACGAGGCGCTGCGTAACGAGTTTGCTTCACGCACGGTGTTCCAGGTGGTTGCCGGCGAAAGCGATGTGGAAAAGGTCGAGGGTGACAAGGCCGTGCTGCGAGACCCGGTGACCGGGGAAACCACGGAAGTTCCCAAGGAAAAACTCGACGAATCGGTCCTGCGCCAGGCGGAAACGTCTGACAGCGACACCACGGCAGGTAACGACCAGCGTGAAGCGCTGATGGATCAGGTCCGCGAGGAGGTGAACAGTTCCACCCTGGAAGACCTGGGTATCGAGGTCGTGGATATCCGTGTGAAGCAGGTGGACTGGCCGGATCAGGTGCGTGGCCGGGTCTTCGACCGCATGCGCGCCGAGCGACAGCGCGACGCCGCGGCTCACCGTTCCCAGGGCCGGGAGGAAGCCGAGAAAATCCGTGCGGCCGCCGATCGTCGGCGTACCGAAATTCTGGCGGAGGCCTACCGCAAGTCCCAGAGCACCCGCGGTGAAGGGGATGCCCAGGCGGCAGCCACCTACGCCGAGGCCTACAACCAGGACAAGGAGTTCTTCCGCTTCTACCGCAGCCTGCAGGCCTACAAGGAGAGCTTCAAAGGGCCGGAGGATGTGCTCATTCTGGAGCCGGAGGGTGACTTCTTCCGCTATCTGAAACAGTCAGATGGCCAGAACTGACCAGAATACCGTTCAGCATAAAAAAACCCGCGTTCAGCGGGTTTTTTTTATGCCCAGGGCAACGTAAACAGGAGGTAAAGCCTGAAAAAAAAGCACTTTTTTGATTCTAATCAAAAATGTAAATCTGTTTGGCCGTTTTT
>JAKSCQ010000143.1 GCA_022360555.1 Pseudomonadales bacterium | reverse complement strand
GCACGTCGGTGACTTCCACGGCGAAGTTCAGAGTTTCGCCTGCCAGCGGGTGGTTGCCGTCCACGGTGACGTCGTCGCCTTCCACGGCAGTGATGGTGAAGATGCGCGGACCGGCCTCGGTCTGGGCCTGGAACTGCATGCCCGGCTGCAGGTTTTCTTCATTGCCTTCGAAAGCGGTCTTCGGAACTTGCTGGATCAGCTGTTCATGACGCTCGCCGTAGCCTTCTTCCGGGGTCACGGTCACGTCCAGCTTATCACCGGCTGCCTTACCCACCAGCGCCTTTTCCAGGCCCGGGATGATGTTGCCGTGGCCGTGCAGGTAGGCCAGGGGTTCGCCACGCTCGACGGAGGAGTCGATGGTCTGGCCGGCGTCGTTGGTCAGGGTGTAGTGGATGGACACTACGGTGTTTTCAGAAATTTGCATGGAAACCCTTTTGGGGTGGGTGAATTTCGAATGCTCGGCATTCATAAAGGCGCCCATTCTAACAATACCCTTGCAGGCCTGACCAACCGGGGCTTGCCTGATCCGACGGGCGTGCCGCAGAGGCGGTCACGACGGGCTGGCGCGAGGTTTGCTACAGTAGCCCCATGAGCATTGAGACGGCCCCATCTGCCAGCCTCCAGGACCGCTTCGGGCGCACCATTGACTATGTGCGCCTGTCGGTGACGGACCGCTGTGACTTCCGCTGCGTGTACTGCATGGCGGAGGATATGACCTTTGTGCCCCGGGCCCAGGTGCTGACCCTGGAGGAAATGGGCCGGCTGGCTCGGGTACTGGTGGCGCTGGGGGTCAAGCGAATCCGCCTGACCGGCGGTGAGCCGCTGGTGCGCCGGGATGTGGCGCAACTGGTGCACAATATTGGTGCTTTGCCCGGGCTGCGTGAACTGAATATGACCACCAACGGGGCCCGTCTGGACCGGTTTGCGGCGACGCTGAAGGACGGCGGGCTGGACCGGATCAACATCAGCCTGGATTCGCTGGACCCGGAGCGCTTCCGCCAACTCACCCGCACCGGCGACCTGAAGCAGGTCCTTGCCGGCATCGAAGCCGCCCGCAGTGCCGGCTTCAAACGCATAAAATTGAATAGTGTGATTCTGCGCGGGCGCAACCATGACGAGGTGCCGGCCCTAGTGGATTTCGCGCTGGAGAAGGGGCTGGATATCTCCTTTATCGAGGAAATGCCCCTGGGCCAGATTACCGAGCACGACCGGGCGCTGGAGTTCGTGTCCTCTGAGGAACTGCGTGAGGAGCTGTCCGAGCGGCTGACACTGGTGCCGCTGGCGGAGAAGACCGGCGGGCCTTCCCGCTACTGGCAGGTGCCGGGTTCCGATAGCCGTATCGGCTTTATCTCCCCCCACTCACAAAACTTTTGCCATTTGTGTAATCGGGTGCGGGTGACCGCCGAGGGGCGTATGCTTTTGTGCCTGGGCCATGAGCACAGCGTCGACCTGCGCGCCGTGCTGCGGGCTCACCCCACAGATGACGCCCCCCTGCGCCAGGCGATCATTGGTGCGATGGACATCAAGCCGGAGCGACACGATTTCAATCTGGCCCCGGGCGAGCAATTGGTTCGATTCATGAATATGACCGGGGGGTAATCGCCGCCTTCGCTCCTTAGCGGGTGGGGGCGCATAAGGAGAGGGGGGCGAGAGCGGGCGAACGATCCCCCGGCGTTTCTTACCCTCTCCCTGCCTCTCTCCCTTCAAGGGAGAGAGGGGCCGCCGGAAAGGCTGTAGTGTGTGTAGCGTGCAAGCATGCTGCGTGTAGCGTGAATGCGTAAAAAAGCGAGAGACCATGAAATCCCTGCCTGAACTGTTTTCCAACAACGAGACCTGGCGTCACGACATCGAGAAGGCGCACCCCGGCTTTTTCAGGGCCCTGGGGGAACAGCAGAGTCCGGAGTTCCTGTGGATTGGCTGTGCAGACTCCCGGGTGCCGGCCAACGAGGTGGTGGGCCTGATGCCCGGCGAGCTGTTCGTGCATCGCAATGTGGCCAACCTGGTCAACCATACCGATCTGAACCTGCTGTCCGTGCTGCAGTTCGCGGTGGATGTGCTGAAGGTGAAGCACATCATGGTGGTGGGCCATTACGGTTGTGGCGGGGTGAAAGCAGCCATGGAAGAGGCCCCTCACGGGTTGATCGACAACTGGCTGCGCCAGGTGCGTGAACTCTACCTGCGCAATCGCAAGAATCTGGCGGAGTTGCCGGATGATCAGGCGCGTCTGGACAAGATGTGTGAACTGAATGTGGCCCGCCAGGTGATCAATGTGTCCAATACCACCGTGGTACAGGAAGCCTGGCGCCGCGAGCAGCCGCTGACCATTCATGGCTGGATCTACGGCATTGGTGACGGGAAACTGCGTGATCTGGATATCCAGGTGCAGGGCAACCAGGAGCTGCGCACCTTGGAAAGCAACGAGTACGATAACTGTTCGGGGTGAGGTGGCGAGTTGCGATGGGTTGGATAGGGAAGGACTGAAAAGTTCCCCAACCCCGGTGCTTTCTGCGAAGCCGCGTAGGAGCTGTCTCTCGGACAGCGAACCGCGCTTGCGCGGAAATCGCCCAACGGGCGATCATGCGTCTCAGCGCTCGACAGGTCTACCCAGATAATGCCGGTCACGTGCCATCTCCAACCCCCATTCGCCATGCAAGCATGGCTCCAACAGAAAGGGGGAGGGGCGATCAGGCGTCATCGATTCGTAGGGTGGATTAGCCTAAGGCGTAATCCACCAGCCTCTCCTTCGCAGTGCCCCTACGCTGAAATTAAGGCGGATTACGCCTGCGGCTAATCCACCCTACGCTTGTGACAATGTCCCCGGCCCCTGCCAGTGCCTCCGGGCATGGTGCTAACAGGGGCCGGAACCTCGGTGGGGCACCACAAGATCAGAACCAGAAACGAAGGCCGGCAACGACTATTCCTTCCTCGGTTTTTTCTCCTCTTGCCCGGCTCTTGTCGGCGGTATCGCCATACTGCTTTTCCCAGTGAACCCCGATGTAGGGGGCGATTTCACGACGGATTTCGTAGCGTAGCCGCAGGCCTGCCTCCAGGCTGGTGAGCCCTTCTCCAATGCCCAGTTCCTTGTCTTCCTTGCCATAGAGATTGGCTTCCAGACTGGGGACCAGGATCAGTTTCTGGGTAAACAGCAGTTCGTATTCCGCTTCCATTTGCAGGTGGGTCAGTCCTTCTTCTCCCACGAACAGGTTTGCATCCACTTCGAACTGGTAGGGGGCGACTCCCTGAACCCCGAAGCTGGCCCAGTCCCGGTTGGGGCCATCGGGTTGCCAGTCGCGGCGCACGCCCAGTTGCCAGTCCCAGAAAGGCGCAAAGGCGCGGCTCCAGGCCAGGCGGGTATCGGCGCTTTCGGTGGCGGGTGACTCCTCATCATGTTCCGGGGCCATCAGTCGCTCGCCTTCGCTGGCAAAGTAGAGCTTGTGAATGTCGCCGCCATACCAGGCGCCCACTTCCCAGCCCATGACTCGCCCTTCTTCGCTGTCGCGGGCTTCCAGTTGGTCCACGATCACGCGACTGAAATGGCCGGGCTCGCCCATGGCCAGCAGGGTGGGGCTGAGCAGCGTCAGAGTGAGCAGTAGTGTTAGCTGTTTCATTATGCGCCCTCCCCATGCGAGTGGTGGTTGGCGTGATCCGGCATGGGGGCCTTGTGCGGGGCACCTTTCACCACGCGCACTTCCCGGAACATGCCGGCTTCCATGTGATAGAGCAGGTGGCAGTGGTAGGCCCAGCGGCCCAGGGCGTCGGCGCGCACCAGATAGCTGAGCTTTTCACCGGGTTTCACCGTGATGGTGTGTTTGCGCAGCAGCTTGCCGTCCCCCAGTTCCAGGTCGCTCCACAGACCATGCAGGTGGATGGGGTGGGTCATCATGGTGTCGTTGACCAGGGTGATGCGCACGCGCTCGTTGTGATACAGCTCCAGGGGAACGGAATCGGCGAAGGGAATACCGTTGAAGCTCCACATGTAGCGGCTCATGTTGCCGGTCAGGTGCAGGACGATTTCCCGGTCCGGGTGCAGGCTGTCCGGTGGCCCTTCCCGGGTTTCCATATCCGCGTAGGTCAGCACTTTCCATGAACGGTCGCGCAGGCCGATGCCAGGGTCGTCGAGCATGTCGGCGGGGGCCATGGCGCGCATATCCACGCCGGGGCCGAATTCACTGTCGGCATGCTCGGTGGCGCTGTCGCGGGGAGGCAGGTCCGGGTTGCGGCTATCCACGGCGAACGGCACGGCAGCGGAGGGGTGCGATTTGCCGTGCTGCATGTTGCCGTGACCCATAGCGGCCATGTCGTGTTTCATGCTGCCGTGATCCATGGCGCCATGGCCACTGTCGTGGCCCATGGCCCCCATGCCCATTTCCGTATGGCCCAGGGGCGGCGGTGCATCCATGGCCGGGACGGCGGCGCTCAGGGCCGGGTCTGGTGTCAGCGTGCCGCGGGCAAAACCACTGCGGTCGATGCTCTGGGCAAACAGGGTGTAGGCCCGGTCATCTTTCGGTTCGACGATCACATCCAGGGTTTCGGCAACGCCCAGGCGCACTTCGTGAAAATCCACCGGCTTGACGGGCTGGCCATCCATGGCCACCACCGTCATGTCCAGGCCGGGGATGCGGATATCGAAGAAGGTCATGGCGCTGGCGTTGATGAACCGCAGGCGGATACGCTCCCCCGGATTGAATTGGCAGGTCCAGTTGCCGTTGGGGCTCTGGCCATTCATCAGGTAGGTATAGGTGTAGCCGGTCACGTCGGCCAGATCACTCTGGCTCATGCGCATGCTGTTCCACATGTGCCGGTCTTTCAGTGTCTGCACCACGCCCTTGTCGCGGAAGTCGCGCAGCGTATCGAACACGGTGCGCTCGTTGAAATTGTAGTAGTGGCTGAGTTTTTTCAGGGTGGCGTAGATGTGTTGCGGGTCTTCGTCGCTCCAGTCCGACAGCACCACCACTTCATCACGGTCAACCTGGAAGGGCTCCGGGGTGGCCGGGTCGATGATGATGGAGCCGTAGATACCGGTCTGTTCCTGAAAGCCCGAATGGCTGTGGTACCAGTAGGTGCCGTTCTGCTTGATCGGGAACTGGTAGGTAAAGGTTTCTCCCGGCTTGATGCCATCGAAGGACAGGCCGGGTACGCCGTCCATTTCAAAGGGCAGTAACAAGCCATGCCAGTGAATGGAACTGGTTTCCGGCAGCAGGTTGGTGACTTTCAGGGTGACGGTATCGCCTTCCCGCCAGCGCAGGGTCGGGCCGGGGATGCCGCCATTGATGGTGGTGGCCGGGCGGGGCTTGCCGGTGATGTTCACATCGGCGCCCCCCAGTGTCAGATGGAAGCGGTCCCCACTCAGGGTGGGCGCGCCAGTGTGCCCCTGGTTGGCCAGCAGGGCGCGGGCGTTAACACCCAGTCCCAGGCCGGCAGCACCCAGGGCCAGGCCCTGCACGAAACGGCGTCGCGGCAGGGAAAACGGTTGTGGCGTTTTCATGTGGTTTCTCCTGATTGTTTGAGTGAAAAAACGGGCTCAAACAGTCAGGGAGGGTGGGCGCAGGGGCAGACGGTGAATGCCGGGAAGGGCGGCGATGACAGGGCCCTTGCCAAAATACCGGGCCGGGGGCAGGGCATGGCCATTGAACGGGGCGACGATGGTGGCGGAGACCTGGCAGACCGTCAGGCACTGGCAGACTTCCCCGTCCGGGCAGCTATCGTGCATGGCGGACATGTTGGCAGTCGCCATGGAGGTGTCGCCATGACAATGCGCCATGGGCGCGTCGGTGGGCATGTCGTGCATATTGGCAGACAACGCCGGGCTCATCACCACCATCAGGGTGGCGAGCAATACGGCCAGCAGGGCGCGTTGATGTCTGCACATTGACGCTATCATGATCGGCATTATCAACCTGGGGGTAACCCCCAGGTCAATCCCCATTTGTCATGGCGCCAGCCACCACGCTGATGGCAATGATCACCAGCAACACGGCGGTGGCCCGCTCCACCCAGTGATGATGTTCACGCAACCAGGGCAGAAAGCGGCTGCGCCCCAGCATCACGGCCACCAGCACATACCAGCCCCCGTCAATGAACATGGAGGTCAGTACCATCTGCACCCGGGCCAGTTGCCCCATGTCCGCGTCGAGAAACTGGCTGAACAGGGCCAGAAAGAACAGGGCCACCTTGGGATTGAGGAAGGCCACGCCAAACCCGTCCCGGGCGGCCCCGTGCAGTACATTGAACTGGCTTTCCGGGTCCGGTGCTGCCAGCGGCTGTCGCCCCGCCTGCCAGCTTTTCCAGGCCATCCACAACAGGAACAATGCGCCCGCCAGACTGAATGCCAGCTCCAGTTTGGGGTAGCGGTGAAACAGCACGGCCATGCCGGTGACGGTGGCGGTGGCCCACAGGCCGATACCGATGGCATGGGTAACACCGGCAATCACCCCCGCCCGTGCGCCACCGTGCAGGGTGTGACGGGTGATTACCGCCAGGCTGATGCCGGGCGTCATGGCGCCCAGGGCGCAAATGCTGGCGAGCAGTAGCCAGTCGTGGAGTGGGAGCATTAACTATCGCCGGGTATCAGGGTTGGGCATGACGGAGCAGAGCCCATCAATATGTTCGTTGAGGTCTGGGCGAATCGGATTCCACATTGGGTCAAGAATAAAGTCGATGCCGCTTCGTCGAGCCAGTTTGGATGCCGGTACAAAGTCTGAATCGCCGGCCACCAGTATGATCTGATCGACATGACCGTTTTGCGAGATGGAGGCGATGTCCAGTCCGATTCGCATGTCTACTCCGGATTGTTTCACCTTGTAGTAGAGGTCTCGACTTTCGAGTTCATCCGGCGAGGCGCCGTTGCGCAATTTTCTGACACCTTGCTCGCTCAGTGTCCAGTGCCCATTCTTGGTATGAAGTTCTCCGAGGCGTAGCGCGACCTTTCGCTGTTTTCTCAGTTCCTGATGAAGTGCGG
>JAKSCQ010000099.1 GCA_022360555.1 Pseudomonadales bacterium | reverse complement strand
TCGATTTGCGACAGCCACAGGTCCATGACCAGCAGCGCTTCCGTGGTGAAGACCGAGTCGCCAAACAGCGGCAGCGGCCCATACCAGATCACATGGTTGTCGGCGTGCCCCTGGGTACCTTCCAGGCGGGCGCGCATCTGCCAGGAATGATAGGCGTCGTGGGCAATGCCCGGGTCCGGCCCGCACAGGTCGATGATGGGTACATTGCCAAGGTGCTCGGCGGTGTTGATGGCGCCGGTACGGTAGGCGTTCCGCAGGGCCTGTGGGTCAGCCACGGTGCGTTCCGCCTGGTAGTCGATATCCACGGTCAGGCCACCGATTTCCCGATTCACCTGAAGGAACTGCTCGCCGGTAATCAGCCCGCTTTGCAGGGCCTTGAGGCCATACTGCACCCCCACGTTATCCAGCGGAATGCCTCCGAAACCGCGCCCGAGAAGCTGCTCGTTGGCCGACCACACCGACGATTCCCGGGGGCCGAACTGGTTGATCATGTAATCGAGCAGGCCGCAGCGCAGGCCATCGGGCTGCGTCTCGGCGTCATACACCGGCACGCCCTCTTTCAGGCCGGGGCAGCTTTCCTGGTCCGGGTAGGCGGACGGGAAGAAGGCCAGATCCGACACCAGCGGGTTCAGGGGCAGATGCCCGTAAAAGGCGGACCATTGCGCGACCGGGATCACCCCGGAGGTGAGCAGCGAGGAGAAGACTTCCTGAAAGCCGTCCGCGTCCATGGGCACCTGGTTGCCGAAGTAGTGGCTGAGCAGGTTGTAGTCCGCGAACTGGGTGGCGGTGGTCCACACATCCGGGTAGGAGCACTGCACGATCAACCCCTGATAGATGCCCGGGTAGGCATTGGCCACATGCTGCTGGGTAATGGAGCCACCGGAACAGCCGGTGCCGATGGTGTAGCGGATTTCCCCGTACTGCTCGACGATGCGCTCCTTGCCCATCATCAGCGATTCCGCTGCGGTGACCAGGTTGGCGTTATGGCCCAGGTTGGCCTGGGCAGTGGACAGGGTCATGAAGCCCCGCGCCAGGGCCGTGGTGATGCTGTCACCCAGCAGCAGATCCGCCCCGGCTGGCGCGGTGCCGGCGATGTCCCCTTCCGGCGGGGTTCCCATGCCGTAACTGACCCCCACGTTGCCGCCGTGGTGGATCAGCAGCTTGCCGTTCCACTGCTCCTGGGGGTCGAGTGCGGTCCAGGGCTGGTCCGGTTGATACAGGGTCATGATCAAATAGCGGTCGCGGTTCTGTACCCCTTCTTCCAGACGGATGATGAAGGGCACGTCCACCCCCTCATCGGTGGTCACCGTGGCGATCTGGTCCGCCGCCGGGGGATTGTCCGGATCATAGGGCTGCACGCTTTCCGGCAGACCGGGGTTTTCCGGGTCGAAATGGGTCAACAGGGTTTGCAGCTTGTCCGCTGGTACGTATTTGAAGCGATATCTGGGTGGCTGGTTGCATTGCGCATCCACCGCCTGGTCGTTGGTGCATTGCCAGGGCTGCACCTGCGGGCCGGAAAACACCGGGCCGCCATTGGGATGATTGATAATCTCGCGCTCCAGCACGGACTCATCCGCCAGCACCACGGTCACCGAATTGGCCCCCAGAGCCAGGCCTTCCAGCAAGCCCTTCAGGGTGCCCTGCCCGGTCAGGGTCAATTGCCCGGTGACATCCTGGTCACCCAGCATCACCGTCGCGCCCTGCAGCAGGGCACTGTCGGCGGCAGAAATTTCCACCAAGGCATCGCCGCCACTGATCAGATCGGCACGGTTGGACAGCACCCGGATGTCCCCGTCACCGGCCTTGGGTTCCTCCGGCGTGTCCGGCCCGGGATTATTCGGGGCCGGGGTATTGGCCGGCGGGCTGGACGAAGAACCTCCGCCCCCGCAGGCGGTCAGCATGGCAGCCAACCCCATGGCCAGCAGCAAGGATCGGGTTTTCATGGCACGCTCCCGGGTAGGGTCACCGGCCTTGCCGACCGGCCCGCCACCCACTGTTATTGTTTGCATAGGCCCATTGATTCTCGGCGGCCCCGGTCAGGACCACAGTTGCTGTGCCGTAGCGTGTTGGTTACCGGTGTTGGCAATTCTTTGCCATATGTTGCACAAGGGTACTAATTCAGGGGTTTTGTCTACCCCACGACCGCCAAAACAACGTGATAAGGTAACGGCACCTCATGCAATGGAATGACCATGATCCGTCTGAAACTCGCCCTGCTCCTGCTGCTCGCCCTGATCGTCACCACCGCCATCTGGCATCGTTACAAGCCCCTCCCCCAGGATCTGTCACTCGACGCCCCGCTACGCCCGGTGACCGATATGGCCATACTGATGGACGACACCTGGGAGACCGCTGAGGGCACACGCGGCATCCGCCAGCAAATCTTTGACGAGTTCTTCCGGCTGATCGGCCAGGCACAGAAGCTGGTGGTGGTGGACATGTTTCTGTTCAACGACTTCCAGGGCACCGGCGATGAAAGCTGGCGCGCCCTGTCCCGGGAACTCACCCGCGCCCTGATCGACAAGCGCACAGCGAACCCGGACATCCCAGTGATTCTGATCACCGACCCGATCAATACCCTCTATGGTGGCTTGCCCGAAGCGCACCTGCGGACATTGCGCCAGGCCGGGGTTACCGTGGTGATGACACCGCTGCCCGCCCTGCGCGATTCCAACCCGAGCTGGTCCGGGGTCTGGCGCATCTGCTGCCAGTTACTGGGCAACAATGACAACGGCGGCTGGCTGCCTAACCCCATGGGGCCAGGCAAAGTGACATTGCGCAGCTACCTGACCCTGCTCAACTTCAAGGCCAACCACCGCAAGACACTGATCGTGGACGAAGGCGAACGCTGGACCGGTCTGGTCACCAGTGCCAATGCCCACGATGCCAGCAGCGCCCACAGCAATGTGGCGCTGCGATTCAGCGGCCCGGCGGTGGGCGATCTGCTGCGCAGCGAGCTGGCCGTGGCAGCACTGGCCGGTACGGATTTGCCCCCCCTGCCGTCGCTGCATTTTGCCAGTAGTTCGGACAGCGACAGCCGGTTGCAGGTACTCACCGAAGGCGCCATCCGCGATGCCTTGCTGGCGACTGTCCGCGACAGCCAGGCCGGCGAATCCCTGGATGTCTCGGTTTTCTATCTGTCACATCGCCCGCTGGTGGAAGCCCTGCTGGATGCCCATGAGCGCGGCGTATCGGTACGGGTACTGCTGGACCCGAACAAGGATGCCTTTGGCCGCCAGAAGAACGGTATCCCCAATCGTCAGGTGGGAGCGGAATTACACAACGCCGGGGTGGCGGTGCGCTGGTGCAACACCCAGGGAGAACAGTGCCATACCAAGATGTTACTGCGACGCGGGGCACACCGGGCCGAACTGATCCTCGGCTCCGCCAACTACACGCGGCGCAATCTGGATAACCTGAACCTGGAAAGCAGCGTGCGGGTGGTGGCCAATGTGGACCAGCCCGTGATTCAGGATGCCACCACTGCCTTCGCTACCCGCTGGGAAAACCGCCATGGTGAAAAGCACAGCACCGACTATGCGGCCTACGCGGATGAGGCAGGCTGGAAATACTGGGTATATCGGGCCATGGAATGGACCGGATGGAGTAGTTTTTAGGGATAGCGTCGCTTGCGGAGCGAGCAAGGGCAGAAAGTCGAGAAGCGAGTTTCGAAAAGCCAAACCGAAATGCGGGAAGGTTGCCAGGAAGTGTTGCGCCAGGAAGGGATGAGTTTCCCCAAACGCCCGTGGGAGCCAGCGCTTGAAACGAAGGTGGATTACGCCTTTCGGCTAATCCACCCTACAAGCCCCCTGTGGGAGTCATGCTTGCATGGCGAATGGGGTTGGGGATGGCGCCGGGTCGGGATTGTTTGGGTAGACCTGTCGAGTCCTGAAAGGCCTGATCGCCCGTTGGGCGATTTCCGCGCAAGCGCGGTTCGTCCCCTGGAAGGGAATTATTCGCTGCGCTCACCCTTCGGGCCGCCCTGCGGGCGTTACTCCGCTACGCTCCGTTCCTACAGCAGCGTTGCAGAAAGCACCGGGGGCAGCTCGCGGCGAGAAACGATTATTCCGGTGCCGGCGTCGCTTTTGGGGGCCGATTGCCATGCCAGTCCAGGCCGGCGACGGTGCCATTGATCAGCCAGGCGGCGGCGGTCAGGCCACCGGCCATGGGCCAGCCCCAGTTGGCCGGCAACAGTTCGGTTCCCGGTACCAACAACAGAAACAGCAGGGTTTCCAGAAGCGCCAGCAACACCGGCCCCGCCAGCCGGAAGGGGTAATGCAGCTCGATCTCCAGCCAGCGCAACAGCGCGCGCCCCATGGTCAGGCCCAGCCAGATCACGATCAGACCACCGATAATCACTGCCACGCTGCTCACTCCTTTTCCGCTCGCTGACCGTAGAGTGCCTCACGGCCATGGCGCACTGCCATGCCTTCGCGCACCTTTTTCGGCAAACCGCCGACCACCAGGGCATAGGAATGATCGATCATGCGCTCGATTTCCCCCCGGGGGATGGAGCCATCCAGCTTGAGGGTGTTCCAGTGTTTCTTGTTCATGTGGTAGCCGGGCATCACGGCGTCGAAAATATCCCGCAGGGCCAGGGCCTGATCCGGGTCGCACTTGAGATTCATGCGCCCTTCGCCCTGCTCCTCGCCCAGGGTGGCAAACATCTTGTCACGCACCTTCATTACTGCCACATCGGGACCAAAGGGATAGTCTTCAATGGCTTCGGGTTTTCCAAGCAGGTACTGGCGGGCGGCATCAACGTCCATGTCTACCTCGTTTCAAATTCTGGCTCCGATGACCAGGCACTGGTATGAGTTTCGAGTTTCGAAACCAAAACCGATACCAATGAGCGGGGCAAGGATTTTTGACTTTCGCTACTCGTAACTCGTAACTCGCGACTCACCTCATCACCCTGCGAGCACGGTGCTCACGGGAGACCGTTTCGCTAACTGCCCCGTCAGATTTCCCGGGTCTCGCGGAATCGTATTTCCGGGTGACGCTCCTCGGCAAGCTGCAGATTGACCCGGGTCGGTGCCAGGTAGGTCAGGTGCCCGGCGCCATCCCGTGACAGGTTGTCGTGGGCCTTGCGTTCAAAGGCCTCCAGCTCACGTTCGCTGTCCGCTTCAATCCAGCGGGCAGTGGCCACGCTCACCGGTTCGTAGCGGCAGTCCACCCCATATTCGCCTTTCAGGCGCGCGGCCACCACATCGAACTGCAGGGTACCCACGGCGCCAAGAATCACGTCGTTGTTGCGCAGCGGGAAGAACACCTGGGTGGCGCCTTCTTCGGCAAGCTGGGTCAGGCCCTTGTGCAGTTGCTTGCTCTTGAGCGGGTCGTTGAGCACCACCCGCTGGAACAGTTCCGGCGCGAAGTGGGGAATGCCAGTGAAGGCCAGATCCTCACCTTCGGTGAAAGTATCACCAATCTGGATGGTGCCGTGGTTGTGCAGGCCGATAATGTCGCCGGCCCAGGCTTCATCCACATTGTCCCGCTCGCCGGCACGGAAGGTCAGGGCATCGGCGATGCGCACATCCTTGCCGGTGCGTACCTGCTTGAGCTTGATGCCCTTCTGGTACTTGCCGGAACAGATACGCATGAAGGCAATACGGTCCCGGTGGCGCGGGTCCATGTTCGCCTGGATCTTGAACACGAAGCCGGTCATCTTGGGCTCGGTGGCTTCCACCGCGCGGGCGGTGGCATCGCGGGGCTGGGGCGGCGGCGCCCAGTCCACCAGGCCATCGAGCATGTGGTCGACACCGAAATTGCCCAGCGCGGTGCCAAAGAACACCGGGGTCAGCTTGCCGGCCAGGAAACGCTCCAGGTCGAATTCGTGGCTGGCGCCCTGTACCAGCTCCAGGGTCTCGCGCAGTTCCTCGGCATAGTCGGCACCCACTGCTTCGTCCAGCTCCGGGTTGTCCAGGCCCTTCACTTCACGCACCTCCTGCACGGTGTGCCCCTGGCCGCTCTTGTACAGCACGGTGGTATCGGTGAGCAGGTTGTAGACGCCCTTGAAGCTCTTGCCCATGCCAATGGGCCAGGTCACCGGGGCGCACTCGATCTTGAGCACGTCCTCGATTTCATCCAGTACTTCAATGCCGTCGCGCACATCGCGGTCCAGCTTGTTGATGAAGGTCAGGATCGGGGTGTCGCGCAGGCGGCAGACTTCCATCAGCTTGACGGTCCGCTCCTCCACGCCCTTGGCGGCGTCAATCACCATCAGCGCCGAGTCCACGGCGGTGAGGGTGCGGTAGGTATCTTCGGAGAAGTCGGCGTGGCCGGGGGTATCCAGCAGGTTGACGGTGGCGTCCTTGTAGGGGAACTGCATCACCGAGGTGGTCACGGAAATGCCCCGCTCCTTCTCCATTTCCATCCAGTCGGAGGTGGCGTGCTTGCCGGACTTCTTGCCCTTCACGGTACCCGCGCTCTGGATCAGGTTTCCGTACAGCAGCAGCTTTTCGGTAATGGTGGTTTTACCGGCGTCCGGGTGCGAGATAATCGCGAAGGTGCGGCGCTTGGCCACCTGGTCTTGCAGGCTCATGGGGTATCCGACTCTGGCTGGACATTTCGAGGGCGCGAGTATAACAGCGTTGTCCGGCCTTATCAGCGTGGCAACGGCGGCCTGTCAGACGATGCCGGAGCCCTTGAGCTGGCGCTGGCGCATCAGCAGATAGAGGGCAAAGCCCACCGCTACCCCGGGCACCACCCCCAGCAACAGCGCCAGCCAGCCGCCCCGAATCCGGTAGCGCTGGCGCTCGAACAGCACCCAGATGGCCAGGATCACCCAACACAGGATCACGTCCGTGGAATAACCGGCGGCGAAGGGATTCACGAAGCCCCCGGCGGCAGCGGCGATCACATCCGGGTTGGCGATCAGCAGCGGCAGCACCAGTACCGCAAACACCACGCAGAAAACCAGGGCCACCAGCAGCAGCAGGCGGCGAAACAGCATCTCGGACACGGCCCTCTCCTTAATCTTGTCGTCCTTGTCTGGGGTATGGTTGGGGTTTTCCAATACCCTGTCCACCTTTTCCTCTGCACCGGATTGGGTCAGGGGAAAAGCGGTGCTAGAGTGACGATTCCGTCACCAACAAGGAAGACACCATGCCGTCATCCATTCGCTTGCTCCCGGTTCTCCTGTTTGCTGTGCTGGTTGCGGCCTGCAGCCGTACCCCCGACACCGGTGACGCCCGCAAGGCCCTGCAGGCCGAGTTGGAAAATGCCCACCTGGCTGAACTGCTGGCCGTAACTGATGTGGAAAAACACAACGGCTATGAGGACAGTGACGGTCGCTACACCGTGGAGGTGAGCTACAGCCTGGAAGCCATGGACGACCTGGAGGGCTACAGCAACAAGATTAAGGGGGATGAAACGCTTTCCGGCATGGACCGCTTTGCCATGATCATGACCCTCAGCGCCCTGCGCATGGAGCACGGCAACTTCAAGAAGGGCGATACCTTCCAGCGCCAGCGGGTGCTGACTTTCCGGGATACCGAGAAGGGGTGGATGCCGATTCAGGAATAGCACGCAGCCAGAATTTCGCCGGCGCCATGCTGGTGTTTGCGAGGTACGAGTTTCGAAAAGCCAAATAAGAAACAAGAAATGCAGGGTGGATTAGCCGAAGGCGTAATCCACCCTACGATCCCTGATCGCCCTGGCGGTGCTGCGCAAAACACGGCTCGCTCCCAAACGCCGTTGGAGCCATGCTTGCATGGCGAATGGGGGTTGGAGGTGGCACGTTATCTGGGTAGACCTGTCGAGTCCTGAGATGCCTGATCGCCCGATGGGCGATTTCCGCGCAAGCGCGGTTCGCACCTCAAGAGGCCGTATTCGCTTCGCTCACCCCTGCGGGGCCGCCCTCCGGGCGTTACTCCGCTACGCTCCGTTCCTACCGCGGCTTCGTAGAAAGCACCGGGGTTGGGGAACTTTTCAGACCTTCCCAATCCAACCCATC
>JAKSCQ010000106.1 GCA_022360555.1 Pseudomonadales bacterium | reverse complement strand
TATCTGCCTGGGCATGCAACTGGCGGTGATCGAATACGCCCGCCATGTGGCCGGCATTGAAAAGGCCCATTCCTCAGAACTGAAGCCGGACACGCCGGATCCGGTGGTGGGCCTGATCACCGAATGGACCACCGAGGACGGTCACAAGGAACAGCGTTCGGCGGCCTCCGACCTGGGTGGTACCATGCGTCTGGGTGGCCAGGAATGCATTCTGGAAGCCGGCAGCCGGGCAGCGGATTGCTATGGCAGCACGCGGATCGTCGAGCGCCATCGCCACCGTTATGAGGTGAACAACAATTACCTGCCGCAACTGGAAGGCGCTGGTCTGAAAATCGTCGGCCGTTCCCACGATGGGGAGCTGGTGGAAGTGATCGAAGTGGGGGGCCACCCCTGGTTCGTGGCCTGCCAGTTCCACCCGGAATTTACCTCCACCCCCCGTGACGGCCATGGGCTGTTCAAGGGGTATGTGGCTGCGGCCCTGTCCCACAAGGCCGCGCAATGAGTTCACAAGGAGTCGTGTTCCGTGACTGATCAGAAAATCATTCGTCTTGGCGATCTGGGGTTCGGCAACGACAAGCCCATGGCGCTGTTCGGCGGCATGAATGTGCTGGAATCCCGGGACCTGGCCATGCAGGTGGCGGAGGCCTATGCGGAAGTCACCAGCAAGCTGAACATGCCCTGGGTATTCAAGGCCAGCTTTGACAAGGCCAACCGCTCGTCGCTGAACTCCTATCGCGGGCCCGGCATGGAAGAGGGCCTGAAGATCTTCGAGGAGATCAAGAAGACCTTTGACTGTCCGGTGATCACCGATGTGCACGAGCCTTATCAGGCGGCGCCGGTGGCGGAAGTCTGCGATATCATCCAGTTACCGGCCTTTCTGGCCCGGCAGACGGATCTGGTGGTGGCCATGGCGAAAACCGGCGCCATCATCAACATCAAGAAGCCCCAGTTTCTGGCGCCCCACGAAATGGGCCATATCCTGCACAAGTGCGAGGATGCCGGTAACGACCAGCTTATCCTTTGCGAGCGCGGCTCCAGCTTCGGGTATAACAACCTGGTGGTGGACATGCTCGGCTTCGGCATCATGAAGCAATTCAACTACCCGGTTTTCTTCGACGTGACCCATGCCCTGCAAAAGCCGGGCGGTCGCGCCGACAGCGCCGATGGCCGCCGTGCCCAGGTGGCCGAACTGGGCCGTGCCGGCATCAGCCAGGGCATTGCCGGCCTGTTCCTGGAAGCCCATCCGGATCCGGACAATGCCAAATGCGATGGCCCCTGCGCCCTGCGTCTGGACCGTCTGGGGCCATTCCTTGCCCAGATGCAAACCCTGGATAATACCGTCAAGGCACTGCCTGCCTTTGATAACAACTGAGTTGAAGAGAGATTGACTGTCATGTCCAAGATCGTCGACATCAAAGCCCGCGAGATTCTCGACTCCCGTGGCAACCCCACCATCGAAGCTGATGTGATTCTGGAATCCGGTGCCACCGGCAGTGCCTGCGCACCCAGCGGGGCGTCCACTGGCTCCCGTGAAGCGCTGGAACTGCGCGACGGCGACAAGGCCCGCTACCTGGGCAAAGGCGTCACCAAGGCGGTGGGCAATGTGAACTCCGCCATCCGCGAGCTGCTGGTGGGCATGGAAGCCAGTGACCAGAAGGCGCTGGACAAGGCAATGATTGAAGCCGACGGCACCGAGAACAAGGCCAATTTCGGCGCCAACGCCATCCTCGCGGTCTCCCTGGCAGCGGCCAAGGCAGCGGCGGTGGATCAGGGCAAGCCCCTCTACGAGTACATCTCCGACCTGCAGGACGATGACAATGAATACTCCCTGCCGGTACCGATGATGAACATCATCAATGGTGGTGAGCACGCGGATAACAACGTGGATATCCAGGAATTCATGATCCAGCCGGTGGGCGCGCCCACCGTGGCCGAAGCCATCCGCTACGGCGCCGAGATCTTCCACGCCCTGAAAGGGGTACTGAAAAAGCGCGGCCTGAACACGGCGGTGGGCGACGAAGGCGGTTTCGCCCCGGACCTGCCCAGCAACGAGGCGGCGCTGGAAGCGATCATGGAAGCCATCGAAATCGCCGGTTACAAGGCCGGTGATGACGTGACCCTGGCCCTGGACTGCGCCTCCAGCGAGTTCTACAAGGACGGCAAATACGTGCTGGCCGGCGAAGGCCGCACCATGGACGCGGCCGAGTTTACCGATTACCTGGCCGAGCTGTGCGACCGCTACCCGATCATCTCCATCGAAGACGGCATGGACGAGTCCGACTGGGATGGCTGGAAACTGCTGACCGAAAAACTGGGTAACAAGGTGCAACTGGTGGGTGATGACCTGTTCGTGACCAACACCAAGATCCTCAAGCAGGGTATCGACCAGGGTGTGGCCAATTCCATCCTCATCAAGTTCAATCAGATCGGTTCTCTCACCGAGACCCTGGATGCCATCAAGATGGCCAAGGATGCCGGTTACACCGCCGTGATTTCCCACCGCAGCGGCGAGACCGCCGACAGCACCATCGCTGACCTGGCCGTGGCCACCGCTGCCGGCCAGATCAAGACCGGTTCCCTGTGCCGTTCCGACCGGGTGGCCAAGTACAACCGCCTGATCCGCATCGAGCAGGAACTGGGTCGCGCGGCCTATAACGGCCGCAAAGAGTTCAAATTCCTCGGGTAAGCATGACACAGGGCAGGGCCGGCAAGTCAGCAAAGAACACCGGGAAGCGGGAGGCAATGGAATTGTCTCCCGCCCGCCAGGTGACCATTGCGCTGCTGGCCCTGGTGTTGCTGGGGCTGCAGGTGCGGCTGTGGTTTGGTGAAGGCAGCCTGCGCCATGTGAGCACCCTGGAAAAGGACGTGTCCGTGCTCAGGGAAAACAATGCCAAACTGAGTGAACGCAACCGCCTGATGGCCGCCGACGTGAATGATCTCAAGCAGGGCACCGAAGCGGTGGAGGAAATCGCCCGCAAGGACCTGGGAATGATCCGCGACGGCGAAACCTTTTTCCTGATTCTCGAACAACCCCGGGGTAACGAGTGAACCCTGTGATCCAAGGCCCCCTCTATGCCGTGGTACCGGCCGCCGGTGTCGGCGAGCGCATGGGCGCGGGTTTTCCCAAGCAGTATCTGTCCCTGGCCGGCAAGACCCTGGCCGAGCACACCCTCAACCGTCTGTTGTCCTTTGCACCCATCGAAAAAGTGATTGTCGCGGTGTCCGACGACGATCCCTGGTGGCCCACACTGTCGATGGCGTCTCATCCCCGGGTGACCACGGTCACGGGCGGGGAGAGCCGTGCCCGGTCCGTGCGAAACGGCGTGGCCCAGGCGCTGATGGACGGCGGCGAAGACGCCTGGGTGCTGGTGCATGACATGGCCAGGCCGCTGGTTCGCCTGTCGGATATCCAGAAACTGCTGGATGCTTGTGATGACCAGGGTGCCATCCTCGCTCTGCCAGTGGTGGATACCATCAAGCAGGCCGCGGACGGCCATATCGACAAGACCCTGGATCGTGACACCATCTGGCGGGCGCTGACCCCGCAGTTGTTCCGGGCCGCCGCGCTTTACGAGGCGCTGGGCGAAGACCTGACGGGCATCACCGATGAAGCCTCCGCCATGGAACGCCAGGGCCTTCACCCGGTGCTGGTGGCGGGCCACAGTGACAATATCAAGATTACCGTGCCGGAAGATCTGCCGCTGGCGCGTTTCTATCTGGCCCGCCAGTTCGAGGCGGAGCAGTTGGAGGTGGGCCGGTTTGAAGTGGGTAAAGTGGAAGAGAGTGGAGGCCTGTGATGGCGATGCGAATCGGCCAGGGGTTTGACGTCCATGCCTTCACCGAAGGCGATCATGTCATGCTCGGCGGCGTAGCCATTCCCCACAGCCAGGGACTCAAGGCCCACTCGGATGGCGATGTGGCCCTGCACGCCCTGTCCGATGCGCTGCTCGGGGCGCTGGCACTGGGTGACATCGGCCATTATTTTCCGGATACGGACCCCCAGTGGCAGGGCGCGGACTCCGGTAAACTGCTGACCGCCATCTACGCGGACGTGACCGCTGCCGGCTGGCGTCTGGGGAATGCGGATCTCACTGTCATTTGCCAGGCCCCCAAACTGGCGCCTCACATTGCCGCCATGCGTGCCCGTATTGCCGAGCTGCTGGACTGCGATGTGGGCCAGGTATCGGCCAAGGCCACCACCACGGAAAAGCTCGGCTTTACCGGGCGCAAGGAAGGCATTGCCGTCCAGGCCGTGGTCCTGCTGGAGTCCCTGTGATACTCCCCCGTGCCCATGGCGGACCCGCCTGTCGAGGCCAACTGAAGGCGTCACCGCAGGATTTTGTCGTCACCGAACAGATGCACGTCAGCCCCGAAGGCGAGGGCGAGCACCTGTGGCTGGAAATCGAGAAAACCGGCTGGAATACCGAGGATGTAGCGCTGTGGCTGGCAAAAAACGCCGGGATTCACCGGCTGGCTGTGGGTTACAGTGGCCTCAAGGACAAGCACGCCGTCACCCGCCAGTGGTTCAGCCTGCACCTGCCGGGCAAACAGGACCCGACACCGGACTGGCCGGAAGGGCTCAGGCTGGTGCAGGCGGCCCGTCATCGCCGCAAACTCAATCGTGGTACCCATCGGGCCAATCATTTCCAGTTGCGGGTTACCGGACTGGACGGCGATACGGAGCGTCTGGCCGAACAGTTGGCAGACATTGCCGCCCGGGGCGTGCCCAATTATTTCGGTGAGCAGCGTTTCGGGCGGGGGGCCGGCAACCTGCAGCGCGGCACTGACTGGTTGCGGGGAGGCGAAGCGCCCCGCAAGAAAGCCTTGCGCGGTCTCTGGCTGTCGGCGGTGCGTAGCGACCTGTTCAATCGCGTGCTGGCCGAACGGGTAACCCTGTCCTGCTGGAACCAGCTGCTGGATGGCGATGTGCTGCAACCCGAAGGCAGTCGCGGATTATTCCATGCGGATGACGATGGCGACTCGGCCCAGCGCATCGCCGGTGGTGAGGTTCATCCCACCGCCCCTTTGCCGGGGATACCGGGCATGGCATCATCTGGCCCTTGTCTGGAACTGGAGCAGCGGATCCTGACACCCCACGGTGAGGTGATTGATGGCCTGTGTGCCGTGGGCGTCGAAGAAAGCCGGCGTGCCACTCGCCTGCCGGTACGGGACCTGCATTGGTCCAGGTATAATGAAAGGGAAGGGGAAGATTGCCTGGAGCTGGCCTTTACGCTACCTGCAGGCGCTTTTGCCACGACAGTCATGGCAGAGCTGATCAGCGGGCCGGATCAGTCTGCATAGAAGGCACAAGTAGTACAGATGGATATCCAACTCAACGGCATTGGCATGACCTCCGCCCGGACCCGGGATCGTCTGGTGCGGCGCCTGCGTGATGGCGGAATCCGGGACGAACGGGTTCTGGAAACCATACGCAACACTCCTCGCCACCTGTTCATCGAAGAAGCCCTGGCGCACCAGGCCTATGACGACACGGCCCTGCCCATCGGCCACGGGCAGACCATCTCCCAGCCCTGGGTAGTAGCGCGAATGACCGAGCTGCTGATGGAAGCCGGTAAACGTCGCAAGGTACTGGAAATCGGCACCGGCTGTGGTTATCAGACGGCGGTGCTGGCGCCATTCTGTGATGAACTTTATTCCGTGGAACGCATCCGCCCCTTACAGGATCAGGCCCGCAAACGCCTGTTGCGCCTGGGGTTGGCCAAGGTCCAGCTCAAGCACGCCGACGGCGGCTTCGGCTGGAAGTCCGAAGCCCCGTTCGACGGCATTTTGGCCGCCTGTGCCCGGCCGGATATTCCCGAAGGCCTGCTTGAACAACTGGCCGACGGCGGCCGCCTGGTCATGCCGGTGGGCGGTGACCACCAGCAGATACTGACCGTGGTGGACCGCGAAGGCGACCAGTTCCATACCCGCTCGCTGGATGCGGTGCGGTTCGTGCCATTCCAGCGCGGGGTAATGCGATAAGGCAGCTACAAGCGACAAGCTTCAAGCTGCAAGGCGCGACCAGAATAATGTTTAGCGAATAAGCATTGACCGCGCCCAATCGTCTGGAGCGCGGAATCTGGTGGTGATGAAATACAATCCTTAGCCCATGTTGCAGCTTGAAGCTCGTAGCTTGCGGCTTATCAACAACGCAGGGGTAATATGATTCGACCCGGTATATTTTTTCGCGGCATGGCCATGGGCGCTGCCGATGTGGTGCCGGGCGTTTCCGGTGGCACCCTGGCGTTGATTACCGGTATCTACGAAGAGTTGATCGATACCCTGGGGGGCTTTGGTCCGCGCTTGCTGCGCGTCTGGCGTGAGCAGGGCTTTGTCGCTTTCTGGCGCGAATCCAACCTGACCTTTCTGCTGACGTTGCTGGCCGGCATCCTGACCAGCATCGCCTTGCTGGCCCGGCTGATCGTCTGGCTGCTGGCAACCCATCCCGTGCCGGTCTGGGCCTTTTTCTGCGGCCTGATCCTGGCCAGCATCTTTCTGGTATTGCAGCCACTGAAACAACGGGGAGCGACCCAGATCAGTGCCTTTGTCATCGGCACGGCGGTGGCCGTGGCGATCGGACTGGCGCCAGGCCTGTCGTCCGCGGGTGATGGCGCCTGGGTGTTTTTCTTCAGTGGCATGCTGGCCATCTGCGCCATGATCCTGCCGGGCATTTCCGGCAGTTTTATTCTTCTTTTACTGGGCATGTACCAGCCCGTGCTGGAAGCTGTGAAACAGGCCGACCTGCTGCTTCTGTTTGCTTTCCTGGCCGGGTGTGCGGTGGGTCTGCTGAGTTTCGTGCATGTCCTGAAGTGGACATTGCACCGTTTTCACGACACGGTAATGGCGTTACTGGCGGGGTTCATGGCGGGCTCGCTGCTGAAGTTGTGGCCGTGGCGAATTACCGGCCCGGACGGACTGGGCGACCAATGGCTGACCCCCTCGGGTTACAGTGCGGCCACCGGGCAGAATGCCCAGCTGTTACTGGCCGTGGTCATGGTGGCGGTAGCGGCGTTGCTGGTGTGGCTACTGTATCGTGTATCCCCGGTGCATAATGTTGCGCAAAATTCACAGCAGTGATTACCGGTGATGGCCTGAGCGCAGGCGGCGGTGATCCAGTAACTGGCGAGGGATACCTGGCAGACTGATGCGTTGGATTGCGACCCTTCTTGTTCTGATGATGAGCGGCTGCAGCGCGAAGAATTTCGCCCCGGTCGTTGATATCTATGGCCAGGAAGCCCGCCAGACCAAGGTGACCTCCGGGACCCATCATGTGAAAAAGGGGGAGACCCTGTATTCCATCGCCTGGCGCTATGGCTGGGACTACCGGGAATTGGCCCGGGCCAACAATATTCCGGCGCCTTATACCATCTATCCGGGGCAGCGGATTTCACTGGCGTTGAAGGCGTCGCCGTCCACGCCTTCGAAACCCGCGCCATCCACAAAGCCGGCGTCTCCCAAGCCCTCATCCCCCAGGCCCGCGGCCAAGCCGGACAAGCCCGCGAAACCGGCCCCGGCGCCCAAACCAGTGCCCGATGCCACGGCGACAGTGGGGCCGATTACCTGGCGCTGGCCGGCGGCAGGGGAGGTGGTGGAAACCTTCTCTTCCTCCAGCCATGGTCGCAAGGGCATTGCTATTGCCGGGCGTGCTAACAGCCCGGTGGCGGCCGCGGCGGATGGTCGGGTGGTATACCGGGGCAGCGGCCTGACCGGTTACGGCAATTTGCTGATCATCAAGCATAACGATCGCTGGTTAAGTGCCTATGCCCACAATGACAAGATGCTGGTCAAGGAAGGGGATGCGGTAAAAGCCGGTCAGCAGGTTGCCTCCATGGGATCCAGCGGCACCTATCGGACCCAGCTTCATTTTGAGATCCGCAAGGAGGGCAAGCCCGTGGATCCGCTCCGCTACCTACCCAAACAGTAATCCACGACGGAATCGTTTATGCGTTCGGAGAGCCCCCGCGAACATCGCCTGCTGCTACTGGCCGGCCTGGCGTCGGTACTGACGGCGCTGCTGTTGATCGCCGCCAAGGCGGTGGCCTGGATGCTGACCGGTTCGGTGAGCCTGCTGGCGTCGCTGGTGGACTCGGTGATGGACTCGCTGGCGTCCCTGATCAATTTCTTTGCCATTCGCTATTCGCTGGTGCCCCCGGATGAAGAGCACCGTTTCGGCCACGGCAAGGCGGAAGCGCTGGCCGGGTTGGGGCAGGCGGTGTTCATCGCCGGCTCGTCCCTGTTTCTGGTGCAGCAATCCGTCAGCAAGCTCATGGACCCGCAGCCCATTGAGCAGAACACCATCGGGATCGTGGTTATGGTGTTTTCCATCATCGTCACTTTCGGGCTGCTGTTGCTGCAGAAATACGTGGTCAGGGAAACCGGCTCCACGGCCATCGAGGCGGACTCGCTGCATTACCTGTCCGACCTGGCGGTGAATGTGGGCATCATCCTGGTGCTGGTAGTGAGTCAGTTCGGTTTTCTGTGGCTGGATGGCACGGTGGGTCTGGTGATTGCCCTGTTTATCCTGATCAGCGCCTGGCGGATTGGCTATGAATCGGTGCAGTTGCTGCTGGACCGGGAAATTCCCGGCGATGTGCGCAATGTCATCGGCTCCATCGTGGCAGGCCATCCGAAGGCGCTGGGGTTCCATGACCTGCGCACCCGGCAGTCCGGGCGGACCCAGTTTATCCAGCTCCATGTGGATATGGACCAGAATCTGAGTTTGCTGGAAGCCCATGATCTTGCCGTCAATATCCAGGCCCGTATTCAGGAGGCCTTTCCCGCCGCCGACGTCATCATCCATCAGGACCCGGTTGCCGTGGGGCCGAAGGTCTCCGTGGACCACAACTCCGACCCCTGACGCAGGGCGGAAACGGTCATTAGCCCATCCCCGCCGGTTTGTAGATCGACATCTCGGGTTTACCCGCAAGCTCCACCCGCCGGCAGTGCGCTTAGCGAGCCGGAAGGAGATATCGAGACACAAGTGCGGCGCATCATTGCCGAAGGCAAGCCCCGAAGGGGTGAGCGCAGCGAATAACCTCGGTATGACAGCCCTTATTACCCACGTTGACGCTTTGCTTGCAAAGCGATGGCTTCAGCGGAAACCGGCCCTTTGCCTTGCGAGCCGAGCTTTAACGTCACTCCCGGGCCTTGCACCAACACCCGCCATGACGGGCAATTGTACTGTCCGGTCAAGCTCGGCTGTCAGGGTAAACATATTGTATTCATGTGGGCTTTTCATTAGCTTCAAAGACCATTGAATATTGCGTTGAGGACAGCTTATGAACAGCCAGTTCCAGGCCCGCCGCGTGGCGGCGTTCTGGCAGCGGGGCATGGCCCGCCGGCGTTTTCTGAAGTGGGGCCTGACGGGCGCTGCGGGGGTAGCCGCCGTGGCCGTTGGCGGCTTTGCGGTCTTGCGCCAGTCACCGCTGGATTCGCAGTCGGCTCCGGATTGGGCAAACGGGTTGTCCGATACCGAATACCACCTTTTTGATCGCGCCAGGCAGGTACTGTTGCCGGTCGCGGGTACCAGGTTGTTGAACAGCGACCAGGTGCCGGTGGTGCGCAATGTTCAACGCACGCTTTCTTATCTGGACCCAACCACCCGAAAGGAGCTGGGCACCGGGCTTGGCCTGTTCGATAACGCCGCGGTATTCAGCCATGGTTGCCGTTTTGTGGATCTGGAGGATGAGGCCGCCCGCGCCTTCTTTGATCGCTGGGGGGAGGGCAGTGTGATCCAGCGGACCCTGGCATCGGTGATCAAGCAACTGGTGTACAGCGCCTATTGGCAGGATGCCGCGACCTGGCCGGCGGTGGACTTCGATGGTCCGGTCAGCGAGAAATGGGGGCTGGCTTATCTGGGCAATGCACCATTACCGGAGGCACCGGCCTCCGATTCCAGCCGGGGGAGTCAGGCATGAGCGAAGTGAAATGGCAGGCCTCGGGTCTGAATGTCCACCAGGCCAGTGATGTCACGCAGGATCGTTTGAATCTGGACGCAGATGTGGTCATTGTCGGCTCCGGCGCCGGCGGGGCGGTCAGTGCCTACGAGCTGGCTCGTCGAGGCCTGAACGTGGTGGTGCTGGAAGCCGGGCCCTATGTTCCGTCGGAACAGTTTACCGAGCGCTTTACCGACAGCCTGGAAACCCTGTACCAGGACCACGGTGGCCAGACCAACAGCAGCGGCGACCTGCTGGTGCTGCAGGGGGCCTGTGTGGGTGGCTCCACGGTGGTGAATGGCTGTGTGTGTTTCCGCACCCCGGATTTTATTCTGCAGGACTGGCAACGGGATTTCGGCCTGTCGGAATTGACCGAAGGTGAACTGGCTCCGTACTTTGACGAGGTGGAAAAGAACCTGGCGGTTCACGATAACGGAGAACATGAAATCGCCCGGCACGGCCAGATCATCCGTGCCGGTGCCCGGCAACTGGGCTGGTCGGTGAAGCCGCTCAAGCGCAATATCCGCCAGTGCGGTTTGACCGGCCACTGCCTGTCCGGCTGCAAGAGCGAGCGCAAGCAGTCCATGCTGGTGACCTATCTGCCCTGGGCAGCCGCCTACGGCGCACGGATCTATTCCGACACCCGGGTGGATCGCATCGTGACCGAAGGGGGCAGGGCGGCTGGCGTGGAGGCGACCATCACCCGCCACGATGGCTCCGTGGCCGCCAGCATGACGGTGACCGCTCCCAGGGTGATCGTGGCCGCTGGCGCGGTACAGACCCCGGTGTTGCTGCTCAAGAGCGGTCTGGCGAACCGTTCCGGCATGGTGGGCAAGAATTTCGCCTGCCATCCGTCCCTGTATGTGCCGGCCCGCTATCCGCAGCCGGTCCACCCCTGGCGGGGAGCCATGCTGGGGGTCTATGTGGATGAATTCCTGCACCCGGACAAGGGTGGTTTCGTGCTGGAAGATGGTGGCGCCGGGTTGGTGGAACTGACCATGGCGGCGGAGCCGGGCACCGGGGAGCCCTTCATGGATTACATGGCCAATGCCAAGTATCTGGCGGGCCTGGTGACGTTGATCCACGACCATAACGTGGGCCGTATCGAATGGGACGGGGAGCGCAAGAAGATTGATTACCAGCTCAGCGATGTGGACTTTCCGTCCATGCAGCGTGCCCTGAAGGCAGCCGCCAGGCTGCACCTGGCCTCCGGGGCGCAGGAGGTCTATGTGCCGGCCAGTGACCGGCGCATCATTCGCAGCGAAGCGGATATCGACCCTCTGGTGAATTCCCTGGCCAACCAGCCGCAGCATCTGCGCATGGTCAGCTACCACCCACAGGGAACCTGTCGCATGGGCGCCGACCCGGATAACAGCGTGGTGGCCGCCAATGGCGAAACCCATGATGTGCCCGGCCTGTATGTGACCGATGCCAGCCTGTTACCCACGTCCATCATCGTGAACCCGCAGATCACGGTCTATGCCCTGGCCACGCGTATCGCCCGGCTAATGGCCTGATCCCGGCGCCAGTGCTGTGTAACACCGTGCATTCGTATTATTCATGCCCGGTCATTCCGGGCTCGACCCGGAATCTCCCTCCGCTGGCAGAGCCTTGCCGAAATCGATGATACGGGTATTTCCGCAGGTTACGACGGGCTGGAGGAGATCCCGGAGCAAGTCCGGGATGACGTTTCCGCTTCCTCCGCCATCCCGGGGTTTTCAGCAGCCTGCCGGGATGGCAGGGCTCAAAGCAATCGAGGGGGAGAGCATTCAGCGGCCTGCCAGCCTTTGGCGTTTGTTACAGTTTGTTATAGACTCAGTAAAACTATCTCCACTCCACCAATAACAACAAGGGCCACAACGGACGGGCCTGCCCAGGAGAGGGTCTCAATGAAGAACAATAACCGTGCGCCATTGCCCGGTTTCCTTGCCGGTCTGGAGCCACTCAGCCGCCGCGGATTCCTGCGAACCAGTGTCCTGGCCGGCGCCGCACTGTCCAGTGGTTGTGCCAGCATGTTCGGTCGCCGTGAGGCGCCGGAAACCCTTGAATACCACAGCCTGACCCCGGATGAAGTCGAGGTCATTACCCGTCTGACGGAAGTCATGCTGCCCGCTTCGCAATATGGCCTGCCTTCCAGTACCGACGTCGTTCCCACCATCCAGAATGTGGATACCATGGCCCAGCGCATGCCTGAGCAGACCCGGGAATTACTGGGGCTGGGCATCTGGGTGTTCAACAACCGGCCCATGGTCAGCTTCAAATTCAGCCGGTTCACCTCGCTGCCGGACGACAAGGCACTGGATTATGTGAATGCCATGCAGGAAGGCTCGTTTTTCGAGCGTGGCCTGATGACCACGCTCAAGGCGCTGGTGGCACTGAACTACTGGCGTGATGAGCGCACCTGGCCGGGGCTGGAATACCATGGCCCGGTGACCGAAGTGTGGGGCGTGCGGCGCCTCGGTAATGCACCGTTGCCACGAGCCTGAAGGGGGAATTATGGCTTTTGTACGTGTGGCCCGTGACGGGGTAGCCGTGACCCAGGCAAAGGATGTGGCACTGGATGCCAGCCTGGGTAAGCGTTTCACGTTGAAAACCGATGTGGTGGTGGTGGGGTCCGGTGCGGCCGGTGCCACCGTTGCCTATGAAATGGCCAAGGCCGGGCGGGATGTGCTGGTGCTGGAAGCCGGTCGTTACTATCCCAGTTCGCAGTTTACCGAACACCTGGGCGATACCATGACCCGGATCTATCAGGATCAGGTCGGCCAGGTGAACACCACCGCGGATATCATCTTTGTGCAGGGCGCCTGCATCGGCGGGTCCACCGTGATCGGTGCCTGCGTGATGGAAGAGCCGGGCAACAAGGTGTTGGACCGCTGGGCCAGTGACTACGGCCTGGAAGGGTTGTCGGCGGAAAAATTTCGCCCTTATCTGGACGGTGTGGCCGATCAGTTGCAGATTCACATCAACGAAGCCCACGAGATCAATGCCTGTGCCCACAAGGTGATCCAGGGCTGCGAGAAAATGCAGTTTTCCTGGAAGCCGGCCCAGCGTAACGTCAAGCAATGTGCGCTGACCGGTCACTGCCTGGCGGGATGTCCCTCCGATCGCAAGATGAGCTCGCTGGTCACCCACCTGCCCTGGGCAGTTGCCCACGGCGCACGGATTTTCTCCGACACCGAGGTAATCCGCGTGCGCACCCGCAACGGCCGGGCCCGGGGCGTGGAAGCGCGCATTACCGATCCGGACAGCGGCGCCCATGTGGCAGACATGCAGGTGGATGCGGACATGGTGGTACTGGCCGCCGGCGCCATTCACAGCCCGCTGATCCTGCAGCGTAGCCAGGTGGAAGATCACAGTGGTCAGCTTGGCCGCAACCTGTCCATTCAGCCTTTTACCCAGGTGTTGGGCAAGTTCAAGGAACCGCTCTACGGTTTCCGTGGCGCCCTGGTCGGGGTGCAGGTGGACGAGTTCACCCATACCGACGGCTACACCATCTTTTCGGGGCTGGCCGAGCCGGAATCCCTGTTGGCCCAGGGGGATATGAAAGCCGGTGAGGCACATATCCAGTTCATGAAGGATTACAAGTACTATGCCGGGGTGAACGCCTTCAGTACTGACCAGGGGCGTGGTTATGTGCAGTGGGAGGGGGACCCCTATAACGGCGACAAGACCATTCACTGGAACCCCAACCGCGAAGAGTTTGAAAGCATGAAAGCGTCGGCGGCGCTGGCGGCACGAATCTTCTTTTCCGGTGGGGCGGAGACAGTGTTCATGCCCACCTTTCAGAGTCTGGAAGTCAATTCCGTGTTCGAACTGGATGCGGCACTGGACCAGGTGGATTACGGACTCAAAGGCATGTACACCTTCCGCTGTAACAGTTTCAGTCCCCACGGCACCTGCCGGATGGGCGCGGACCGTTACCAGGCGGTGGTGGCGCCAACGGGTGAAGTTTACGGCACGGCGGGCCTGTTCGTGGCCGACTCCAGTCTGATTCCCGAACCCATGAGTGCACCGATCCAGTGGACCGTGCAGGCCCTGGCCAAGTACGTCAGCGATCAGATCAACGATAACGCCCACAACTACTTTATCGGCTGACAGGTTTCGGGCCGGCGTTGCGCGCCGGCCCGTTTCTGTGTCGCATATTCCTGCCTTTGTATTACGCAAACCCCATGACCGTGTCCGTAACAGCGGCTCCCGCCATGACGTGAATAACGAGTCTCATGGCGTCATTCCCCATCCACCCCTGTGCTAGCATTGGGCCCTATCAAGACAGGAATTTCAGGGAGATTCACCATGGTGGGTTTTGAGTTTGCCACCACGCACCGTGTGCTGGTGGAAGCCGGTGCCGCCGGCCGGTTGCCGGCGTTGTGCCAGGAAAGGGGCGCCAGCCGCGTCCTGCTGGTTACCGACCCCGGTATTCGCAGTACACCGTTGCTCGGCCCGGTGGAAGACAGCTTCCGGGAAGCGGGTATGCCCCTGAGTATCTTTGATCAGGTCAGTGCCGATCCGGCCGACAGCATTGTGCTGGATGCCGTGGCGCTGGCCAAAAAGGAGCAGGCGGATCTGGTCATTGGTTTCGGCGGCGGCTCCTCCATGGACGTGGCCAAGCTGGTGGCGCTGCTGTCCCACCCGGATGCCACCCAGGCACTGGAAGATATCTATGGCGTGGGCCTGGCTACCGGCCCGCGCCTGCCGCTGTTTCAGGTGCCCACCACCGCCGGCACGGGCTCTGAAGTCACTCCGGTGGCCATTGTGACCACGGGGGCCACCACCAAGGCCGGGGTCGTTGCCCCGTCACTGCTGCCGGATCTGGCAGTGCTGGACGCAGAGCTGACATTGGGCCTGCCTCCCCACGTCACGGCAGCCACCGGGGTGGATGCCATGGTCCATGCCATCGAGGCCTACACCAGCGCCCACAAGAAAAACCCCTATTCGGACATGCTCGCCCGCGAGGCGCTGCGTCTGCTGGGGGGCAATCTGGTAACGGTGGTACAGGACGGCAGTAACCTGGCTGCCCGTGAAGCCTGTCTGTTGGGCGCCATGATGGCCGGGCAGGCCTTCGCCAATGCGCCGGTGGCGGCAGTGCATGCGCTGGCGTACCCGCTGGGGGGGCATTTCCATATTCCACACGGCCTCAGTAACTCGCTGGTGCTGCCGGAAGTATTGCGTTTTAACACGCCGAAGGCCGCACCACTTTATGCGGAGTTGGCGCCCATTCTCAGCGACAGGCCCTTTGCCGACCATGAAGACGGTGCCGGTGTGCTGATCGCGGCACTGGAAAAACTGATTGATCAGGTGGACTTGCCGGTGCGGTTGCGTGACGCCGGTGTCACCGAGGACAGCCTGGAGAGTCTGGCCGCCGATGCCATGCTTCAGCAGCGTCTGCTGGTCAACAACCCACGGGAAGTCACCGAAGCTGACGCCCTGGCCATCTACAAGGCAGTGTATTGATGAGCGACAAGAATGCCCGACCCGGTCGGGAGGAGTACGGGTATCTGTGTTCGGTGGATAGCCGCTGGCGGGATAATGATATCTACGGCCATATCAACAATGTGGTCTATTACAGTTATTTCGATTCCACCATCAACCGCTATCTGATCGAGCAGGGCGGGCTGGATATTCACGACGGCGAGCACATTGCCTATGTGGTCAGTTCCGGCTGTGACTATCTGGAAGCGGCGGCCTATCCGGAGCCTCTGACCGTCGGTATGAAGGTGGACAAGCTGGGCAACAGTTCCGTGCGCTATGGGCTGGCGCTGTTCGGCGCTGAAGGCGCCGCCAAGGCGACAGGTTTCGTGGTTCATGTTTTCGTGAATCGCGAAAGCGGCCGGCCGGTACCCATTCCGGAACGGTTGAGAGCGGCACTGGAGAAACTGGCCTGAAGCAATCCCTTTCGCTGAAATAGAGAAACAGGGAAGGGGAAGATGGAGAAACGACACAAAAAAGCCCGGCCTTTTGGTGCCGGGCTTTTTTGTGTTCGGGGAAGCCTTAGTTCGGGAAGAAGTTCAGCTTGTAGTCCCCTTTCCAGGTTTCCACATCCATGGCGCCGAAATTCATCCGTTTGGCCACCAGCATGATGCGGCGTTCCAGTTTGGCATCGCCAAGCTGGCTGGACTTCACTTTCACGTCCAGCACCTCACCGCTGGGGGCAATGGTCAGATGGAGCACCACGGTGCCTTGCAGGGCAGGGTTGCTGCGCAGGGCACGCTGGTACTGGCTGTTGAATTTGCCCGCATAGCGGTCAAACACTCGGCGCAGCTGCTCCTGGGTACGGCGGCTTTTGCCGTCGCTACCCTTGCGGCTGGTACTGGCAGCTTGTCCGGCTTTGGCGATGTCGCTGTCCACCTTTTTGCTGCCCACATTACCAGAGGACAGGGTGCCGCCACCGCCGCCGCCACTGGAGGCCTTGGCCACCGCGACGCCGCCGGAGCCGCTGCCGGCACGCTTGCCGATCAGGTCACGCTCGGCCTTGGCTTCGCTGTCGCCACCGGTGCGCAGGCCGCTGCCGGATTCCACCAGCGGACCGATATCGTCCAGCCCGGCCAGGGAGTCGCCCAGGTCTTCCTCGAGTTTGGCTCGGGCCGTTTCACGGGCCTGTTCACGCCGTTCCTCGGTGGGTTCGGGCTTGGGCTCCGGTTTTGGCTCCGGCTCGGGTTCGGGTTTGGGCTCCGGTTTTTCCTCGGGTTCCGGTTTTTCTTCTTCCGGTTCGGGTTCCGGCTCCGGCTCTGGCGGCGGTGGCTCCTTTTTCTTCTCCATGACGAGCTGGGCCAGTCGTTCTGGCACTTTCTGCTTCTCACGGCGGTCCGGCTCCGGGATGGTGACGGACTCTACGATAACCATCATCAGCAGTGCCAGAATCAGCAGCACAATGACAAAGCCGTAAAGGCGCCGGTTTTCCCCCTCCTGTTTATCCCAGGGCAGTGAGCCGTCAATCATGATGCGCAGTTTATTCTTGTTGTTCTGCGTCATTCAGCTTCCCCCTCTGGCTTCTTCAGGACAGCAAAGGCGACCTGGGTGTAAGGGGTTTCCATGCAGCTACGCATCAGTTTCTTGATGACCAGGTAGGGTACGTCCCGGTCGGCAAGGATCATGATGGGGCGTTCTTCCTCCGGGGCTACATTCAGGGCCTGGGCCGCACGGTAGTTCAGCTCTTCCACCAGGGCGGCGACGGTGCGTTCCTCCTGGTTTCGAACACTGTCCGTGTCGGCGATCTTCTGGCCTTCGACAATGATGTCCCTGGGGCTGACCTGGATGGTCAGTACATCTTCGGGCAGCTCCTGGGCAATGGACTCCGGTAGCTGGATATCCTTGTTGTCGGGTAGCTTGGCCGCATTGTTGTTATTCACCAGCAGAAAGATCAGCAAGATGGTGAAAATATCCATCAGCGAGGTCAGGTTGAGTGCTGCCACCGCCTTGTGTTTTCGATGATGGCGTGCCATGCGGCGGGCGCGGGATGATTTTTTCACGCGTCACCTCCCTGGCTGCTGCTGTCTTTCGGGGCTGAACCGATGCTGATGCTCGGGAACAGCTCTTTCTTGATGATCTGGCCATTGAGCTCGGTGTCGTACAAGCGTACGGCATCCATGGTGTGGATCATCACCTCGTAGGGGGTGTCGTCCTCACACAGCAGGGTGATGGCCGTTTCCTCTGGGAATTTTTCTTTTACCTTGAGCAGATACTCGTGCAGGCCGGCGGTGTCATAGTCATCGCCCTTGTTTTCAAGTACCTGCAGGACAGCGCTGGTGTTGCGGTCCACCACTTCATAGCGGTCGCCGTAAATCAGCACCTCGAGTATCAGCTTGTCTTTTTCGTCGTCTTCCGAGGGCGTACTGCTGTCATTCACCGCGGGCAGGTCGAGCTGCAGGATGGATACCTGCGCAAAGACCGCGTTGATCAGCAGAAAGGGAATCAGCACTACCATCAGGTTGAGGAAGGCAGTGATGTTCAGTTCCACCTCGGTGTCGCGCGAACGTCGTCTGCGAAATCGCATACCAGATCCTTACACCAGGTTGGCAAAAAACAAGGAACGTCGGCTTACTGGCCGTCGCTCTTGCGCTCTTGCTGGGCAGATACCTGGCGGAAGACGTTAACGAATTTCACCGAGGCCATTTCCATGCTGTCGACCAGTTTGCCGGTCATGGAGTTGATGAAGGCAAAGGCCAGCAGCATGGGAATCGCGGCAATCAGACCGAATGCGGTGGTGTTCATGGCCACGGAAATGGAGGCGGAGAGCAGGTCGGCTTTCTGGGCCGGGTCGGCGCTGGCAACGGCGGTAAAGGCGCTGATCAGGCCGAGAATGGTACCCAGCAAGCCGAGCAGGGTGGCGATGTTGGCAAAGGTGGCGATGTAGGGGGTGCGCGTTTCCAGACGCGGAATCACTTCCATCAGGCCTTCTTCCATGGCCAGTTCGATGTCGTCGTGACGACGGGCGGTCTTGGCGCGCTCCAGGCCGTAACCGATGACCTTGGCCATGCCGGTGTTGCTGCTGCTGACCACGTCCAGAGCCTGACGGAACTGGCCCTTGGCAATCAGCGGGTAAACATCTTTCCAGGTCTTCTGGTTCTTCGCCTTGGTGGCCTGCAGGTAGATGATGCGTTCCAGGGACAGGGCGAGGCCGAGTGCCAGAACGATCAGAATGGGATACATGAAGAAACCGCCATCCTGGATAAACTTGATAGCCGTTTCTACAACGCCGGCATTCTGGGCGGCAGCAGTGGCGGTGGTGGGCATGGATGTCTCCTGCTAAATCGTGATTAGTGTTATTCAAGTGGCACAGCAGGTACTGCTGGCTTCCCCAAAAAAAGCTTTTTTATCAGAAAAAAGGCCGATCTGCACTGGTTCCAATGGCTTAATGGTCTTATTCCAGGAACAGGCCGTCGTTATCCGGCTCCTGTGTCAGCAACTGGTGATATTCGATCTCCCGCATCAGCACTTCCTGGTCCAGCGGTTCCAGCACCCGGTTGAGCAGGGAAGAGGTCGGGTCCTTTTTTTCCAGTTTCACTTCCCGGTCTTTCCAGGGCACCACGTTCAGCACCGTGGGCGCTTCCTGGGAGCCGATTACATTGGTGGACGGGCCTTCATCACCTTCAGCGGCATGGCCGGTGATGGCCACTGCCAAGGCCAGAGAGGCAATCATGTATCGCATCAGTTGATCTCTCCGTTTTGGGTTCCTGCACCATTTTCCGCGACGGGGTGGCTGGGGGCATCAGGGGCCCGGCGTTCCAGGTCCACGATCCAGTTGGCCACGTTGTCGTCGGGTTCTTTCTGCAGGTCCTGGTAAGCCCGGAAGTGCTCCAGCGCCAGATGCAGGTCCTGCAGGTACAGCTCGCCCAGTACTGCCAGATTGAAATGGGCGCGGGCATATTTCGGATCCAGCGCAAGGGCACGCTGGTAATGAATTCGGGCATCATCGAATTCCCCCTGTTCGCGCAGGGCGAGGCCCAGCCCGTTATGGGCATAGGGGTTGGATTCGTTGACGCTCAGGGCCTGTTCGAAGGCCTGACGGGCCTTGTCGAACTTTTCCTGTTCCATGTAGATCAACCCCACGTTCAGCGGTGGGCCGGACAGTTGCGGGTAGCGCTCTGCCAGCGACTGAAACATGACCAGCGCCTGCTGGTTGTTGCCTGCCATGCGGGTTTTCAGGGCACGGGCATATTCCGCCATGGCCTGCTGAGCGACTTTTTCTACCTTGGGGTCGTGGGGGACCGGCGGAATATGCACCGCATCACTGTCCGCTGCGGCACCACCGCTTTTCTGGTCTTCGTATTTGCTGGTACCGCCACTGGCGCTGCCATCCAGACCCAGCCCGCCTTTGCTGGCACAGCCGGCCAGCAGCAGGGCGGTTGCCGCCACCATGGCGGCAGGCTTAATAAATGATGTCCACATAGCTCTCAACCTGTTCGAACTTCGCATAGCGACCGGGGATCAGCTCTGCCAGGGCGCCGAAGCTTTTCTTTACCCACTGGTCGTAGATGTCATCGCTGACCAGATTGGTGTTGGCAATCAGGATATCGATGGCCTTGTCCTCGTAGGGGAAAGCCTTGTCCTCCAGCAGCATGGTGTATTCCTCGAGCTCCAGTTCATCCAACCCGCCAGGGCGCTCGGAGCTAATCAGGTCTTTCGCCAGCAGCCGGTACATCTCGCCGATCTTGTAGTTGGCGGCGGTGGCGTATTCGGCCACGCCGATATCGGCCACGGCCTGATAATCCGCCAGTGCTTTCTTCATCACATCGGTCTTGGCCGCCAGGGAAGTCTTCAGCGGCTGGTTCAGTTTGATGCGCTTGAACTCCTGGAAGTTGGGTTCGGCCAGGGTAAAGCTGGCATAGCCAGCCAGCCAGGCGACCCGATCACTGGCCCCGCCACCGGCTTGCTGGTAGCTGCTGACAAGTTGTCTTAGCCAGTAGGTTTCCTGGGCGCTGTCTCCGGTCTTGCGGCTCAGTTCCACCAGACGGTACTGGGCTTCCGAACGGAAATCATAGGGCTGAGGCCACTCCTGAAGGTACTGTTTGTACAGGGCGATGGACGCCTGGGGCTGGTTGGCCCGGTCCTGCATTTCCGCCGCTCTCCACAGTGCCTGACGGGACAGTTCATCGTCCTCGCCTTTGTAGTTGGCGGCAATCAGGGCCAGTTCGCCGGCCGCCGCGGTGTAGTTGCCTTGCTGTTCGTAGGCCACCGCCAGTTTGTCCGGGATGGTCTCGGTGAGCGGGTCATTCGGGTAACGCTGGCGGAAGGCTTCCAGTACCGGAATGGCATCGGCGCTGCGGCCCTGGTTGATGTAGAGGGTTGCGGCATCAAACTCGGCGTTCTTGCGGACGGCGGCTTCCGGTACGGTCTGGCCCACTCGCAGGAAGGTGGCGGCGGCCACATCCAGGTTGCCTTGTTCCTGTTGCTGTTCCGCTTGCCGGTAGATGCTGACCGCCAATTTTTCGCGGTACTCGGTACGCTGTTCCGGCGGCACGTTCAGCGCCAGCAGTTTGCCGTAGGCCAGCTCGGCTACCTTGAAGCGGCCCAGATCGAATTCGCCGTTGGCGATGGTTGCCCAGCCATAACGCAGCATGTCCGGTGATGGCGGGGGTTGACGGTTGACCAGCAGACCGGCGGTTTTCACGGCCCCTTCCACATCGCTAAGTGCCAACTGGTCCTCGGCGGTATCGTGGAGCACGTTGGGCACTTCCGGGTGCTGCGCGAAGGTCTGGGCGTATTTCTGGCTGCTGGCAATTTTCTGCTGGCGCCACTGCGTGTCGGTTTCGGCGTCCAGTTCACCATCGAGAATCTGCTGGTAGGCCACCAGGGCAGAGAAGGCGGCGTCGCCGGCTTCGGCGTATTCCGGGTAGGAATAGGCGGTGCGCTCGAATTCGGTGATGGCTGCCGGATAGTCCAGGGCGGCATAGAGCACGTCGGCGTACCGATGGTTCACCTCACCCTGATCCGTGCTCACTGGCGGGGTATCCAGGTATTCCTTGTACCAGCGTGCGGGCGCCTGGTAATCGGTGGGTTTGCCCGATTGTTGCGCCAGCGCGTGGTGGTATTCGGCCAGGTCGAGAACATGGCCTTTGAGCAGTTCCACATACTGCTGGCGGATATCCGGGTGGCGGTTCCAGTACTCGCTGTTCACCCCGTAGTGCTCGACAAACTTTTCCTTGGCGGGCAACACCAGAGTGGGAAAGCCGCCTTGCTGGTAAGCGTCGATCTGCAGGCTGGAAAACTCCGGTGCCAGCCGGGAATCCGGGTAGACCTGCACATAGGTATCAAAGGTCTCCGCCGCGTCACGGAAACGTTCCTGATTCAGGTACACCTGACCAAGGGTGCGATAGATGTCCGGCTCATAATCCCGGTGGCCGTTGCGGGCAAACCAGGCTTTCACCGAGTCGGCGCCATCCTGGTTGCTGAAGGCCAGGCTCACCACCCGCTGGGTGTCATGGAACAGCTTGCTTTCCATGCTGGTGTCGTTGCTCAGCTCACTATGGCCGTGCAGGTTGTCCAGCAGGGTGAAGAAGCTGCCCTGGGCCAGGCGATAATCACCGAGCTTGTAATGGCTCCAGCCGTGCTTGTAGAGCGCCTGGTTATAGAATTCGTTGTTGCTGCCGCGGCGGATCACATCCGCGTAGGCTTTCTCGGCGTACTCGTAGTCGCCTTCGGAGAACAGCATCTCACCGCGCCGGAACTGGGATTCCAGGGCCCATTCACTGTTAGGGTACTGTTCCACCAGGGCATCCAGGCTGGCGCGGGCCTTGTCCAGGTCGCCATCCATGGCATAGGCCTTGGACAGCAGGTAATAGGCTTCGGCTCGTTCATCAGGGTCATTGGTGCTGTTGAGCAGTTCCTGATAGAGCGCGATGGCCGTGTTGTAGTCGATGTCTTCTTCGGCCACGGAAGGCGCCATGGTGCCGGCCAGATCGAGCAAGGCCAGTTTGCGCTCGGTGTCGTCAGAGGTTTTCACCTGATCCATGGTGTTGTCATAGACCAGTTGATCCACTTCCTGCTCCAGCTTTTCGTCTTCCAGCCGGGCCTGGTTCATGTCCTGTTCGGTGGCGGAGGAGAGGGCCAGATCGGCCATGCGGCGCAGGGTCTTGGCGCGCCGCTCCGGATCGTCGAACAACTCCGCCGCCTGGCGGTAGCTTTCCAGCGCGTCCTGGGTGGAGGCGCTTTCCAGTTGCTGTTCTTCGATAACAATGTCGGTGCTTTCCAGGTCCGCCAGGGTGGTTCCCCCAAACTGGGCCTGCTGCTCCAGGGTGCCGCTGGTCGGTGCAGTAGTGGCACAGCCCCCCAAGGCCATGATGGCAGCTGCCAGACCGTGCAGACGAAATCGCTTCACGATTCTTTCCTCTGTTTTTGAGCGCCGGAAACGGAAGCGTCCTTGAGACGGGCAATGGCCAGGTGGGCTTCCGCCAGTTGGTCAGCGAGTTTCTGCTGGTTGCTGCGTAACAGGGCCAGGGCATCGGCCTGCATGCTTCGTTCCAGTGCGCTCAGTGTTTCTTTTGTTTGCTGCTTTATACGTTGGATACGCGCATTCTGTGCGGCCAGCCGCTGGCCAAGATCGTCACGGGTGCGCAGCGTGGCATCGCGGATTTGCTGGCTCACGGCGGCAATTCGTTCGGCGAGAATACGGCTTTCTTCCTGCAGCTGGTTGGCAGCTTGCTCCTGTTTCTGGCGTTGTTCCACCGACTGGTGGGCAATATCCCATAAAAGCAGGCCGCGAACCCGTCGCAGGCGCAGGGCATTGTCGTGGCTGGAGCCGGGAATTCGGCCAAATTGGCTGGTCAGGGCATCCACCTTCTTCCACATGATGGCCTGCTCGGCGTTGGCCACATTGGCCGGCTCACTCATGTCCACATAGTTGGGAATGCTGGCGGCCAGTGAATCGCTGGCTGCTGCCAGTTTTTCCTGTCGGGTCATCTGATGGGTAAGGTCACCGCGCACATGGGGCAGGTTCCGCGACAGGCTGGCCTGTTGCTGCTGATAACTCTGTTGCAGCGCCGGTAATGACCGTTCCCAGTGCTCCACCATGTTCAGGATCTGGTGGATCTGACGATAGTGTTCGAAGCGCTGGGCAAAGGTGTTGCTGGAAAACAGCTTGTACAGGTAGGACAGCTCGCCACCCTGCGCCATGTCGTCGCTGTTGGCCGGCAACAGGCCGCTGGCGTTGATATCCTCCGGGAGCAGGGCGTCTGCCCAGCCAGACTGGGCAATGTTTTCCATGGCACGCTGGATATCCTTGAGCGCTTCGCGGTATTGGGTGGCCGCGTACTGGTAGCCGGAAAGGGCCTGGGGCAGGCCGCCCAGTTCTTCATAGGCACGGGGGGCCAGCATCATGGCTTCCTGTACGGAGGGATGGCTGCTGTTGCGGCGCACGGCCTCCAGCCACAGTGGCAGGGCTTTCCTGACAGCACCGGCCCGGTAATTGGCCAGACCGAGGGCGAGTAGGGCGTCCTCGGAGAAGGGGCCGTCACTGCGCACATGACGCAGGTCCGAACGAGCGCTTTCCAGATTGCCTTCCTTGAGTTCGGTCAGGCCGGAAGCCAGGGCGGCCCGGTCGCGCAGAGCCAGTGCCTGTTTGGAGCTGCCTCCGGCGGACAGCAGGGATTTGAGCAGTTCGATGCCTTGTTCCCGGTGGCCACCGCGGATCAGTGCCACGCCCATGTTGTAGGTGGCATAGCGGCCTTCGTCGGTATCCAGGGGGACGGAGTGCAGATAATCCAGTGCGCCGGCGAAATCGCCATCCGCCATGGTGATATTGGCCAGCATCAGGCGGCGGCGGGCCTCGTCATCCGGCTCCAGGCCCTTCACCTTGTCGCTGTCGAGAATCATGGCGGCGTCCACAAGGTTCCCTTCCCTGTAATGCAGGGCCGCCTTGTGCAGCCAGGTCTGGGCACGGGTGCGCGACAGGATGTCCTTTTCCAGCAGCCGGTTGAAGATCACCTCGGCCTTGTCGGGCAGGCCATAGGTGACATAGAGATCGCCCAGCAGCAGTTCGGCGTAATCCGTATCCTGGTTGAACAGGTCGTTTTGCTGGTTGACCAGTAGCTGGTTGATGGCGCTGAAGTTGGCCTGGCGATAGTAGTCGTACATGACTTCACCGAACGCCAGGTAGCGATGCTGCTCCACATCCAGCTGCTGGGGGCCGGTATCAATGTCGTCGAAGAACTCGACCTTGGCGGCCTGAACAGACGAGACTCCGGTGGTCAGGCATACCGCAAGCAGCCACCGTTGCAGGGGGGCTGGCATCATTGCTGGTTCCATTCACGGAATTCAAACTTGTGCTGCTGGTTGTTCAGGTCATCGACCACCTGCATTTCCAGCATCTTGCGACCGGCCCCCTTGGTGAAGGTATGGGTGGTGGTTTTCTGATAATCCTTGCCTTGGGGGTCATAGCCGGTGATGGTGGCTTCCAGGACGTGCCGGCCACTGGTGAGGTTGCCGGTGTAGAGCCGCTGGATACCCCCCTTGGTCAGGGCTTCGAATTCCTGGTCGGAATAGAAGTGGTAGCCCACATGCTCACCGTCGATGGTCAGGTTGATATCCACCAGACGGATGGGCGTGCCCACGTCCACGGAGACAAAGATGCTGGTCTGCGGGCTGGCATAAAGCAGCTCCCGCTCGAGCAGGGTGAGATCCCGGTTCAGGTCCAGGGCTTCACTTTTGAGTTGGCGGATCTGCTCGGACAGACCGTCGTCTGTGGCGGCATGGGCCACGGCTCCGAGGCTCACAACCAGAGCGCCAAAAACAGGCAGCAATACTTTCATGGGGTGGCGATCGCTTCTTTTGTTGTTATTGGCCGGTGGTCCGGCATACAAGGAGTTGTTCAGAAGTTCCTTTGGTTCCTTGGCTAGTTGTAATCAGAAGAATGGCTTAAATCAAGGGCAATGGTCGGTCATTATTGGCCTTCAAGGCAGGATTTCCTGGCCGGAAAAGCCAAGTCACAGGGGTTGCTTGATATGAAAATGCCAGCAATCGTGCGGCAGACGCTCGCAGACGCCGGAATTACGGGGCCTTTGCGCATGACGCCTATGGGAGGCGGGGATACCGCCCTCAGTGCCCGGGTGGACAGCGAGTCCGGCTGCTGGTTCGTAAAAATGCACGATAGTGCCGGGTTATTGCGGGCAGAACAGGCCGGTCTGGAGGCGTTGGCGCCCCATCTGCGTTGCCCGGCGGTGGTGGGGTTTGGGGAGGGGCCATCGGGAGCGGTGCTCCTGCTGGAGTATCTGGACATGAGGAGCCTGCAAGGGAGAGCCCACTGGCTGGCGGCTGGTGAGGCGCTGGCCCGCCTGCACCGGGTGGAATGCCGTGAGGGTTTCGGGCGTCACCCGGACAATTTCATCGGCGGCTCCCCGCAAAGCAACTGCAATCATGCCGATTGGGCGGATTTCTTTCTGCATGAGCGCTTGCTGCCGCAATGGCAGCAGGCCCGGAGCCTGCCGACGGCAGTGCGCGACCGGGTGGAACAGGTGATGGCCCGGCTGCCGGACTGGTTACCGGCCAGCCCCCGATCCGCCCTGGTTCACGGCGATCTGTGGCAGGGCAACCTGGCCCAGGTGAATGGCGAGCCGGTGTTCTTCGATCCGGCCTGTTATCATGGCGACCCGCAGGTGGACCTGGCCATGCTGAATCTGTTCGGGCGTGTGCCGGCGGCCTTCTATGAGGGCTATCAAGGGCGGGAGCCAGACCGGGACCAGCAGCGCCCCTGGCCGGTGTATGACCTGTATCACTGGCTGAATCATTTCAACCTGTTCGGCGGGCACTATGCGTTGGCGGTGGACAACACCGCCCGGCAGTTGCTGGCCGACGGATAACTGACGGAGACCCATGCAGATAATCGCCGATGCCAACATGCCGGGCCTGGCCCCGTTCGAGGCCCTGGGCACGGTTACCCGTGTTGATGGCCGGACCCTCACCGCCGAGCAGATCGGTGAGGCACAGGTGCTGCTGGTACGCTCGGTGACCCGGGTGGATGCTGCCTTGCTGGACGGCACTCAGGTGCGTTTTGTGGGCTCGGCAACCATCGGTACCGATCACGTGGACCTGGAGTACCTGGCTGCCCGGGGCATCCGCTTTGCCCATGCACCGGGCTGCAATGCCCGGGCCGTGGCCGAATACGTGCTGCAGGCATCCCTGTTGCTCGCGGACGCTGGCTCGCGCCCACTGAAAGGCCGAACGGCGGCGGTGGTCGGGTTGGGCAATGTGGGCAGCCGGGTGGCCGACTGGTTGACTGCCCTGGGCATAGAGGTGGTGGCCTGCGACCCGCCACTGGCCCGTCAGGGGCCGACAGTGTCTTGTCCGCTGGTGCCTCTGGACGAGGCATTGCAGGCCGACCTGATCAGCCTGCATGTGCCGCTGACCCGCGATGGCGAGGATGCCACCTGGCATCTGCTGGGCGCCGAACGCCTTGAGCGGCTTGACCCGGCGCAGATGCTGATCAACACCTGTCGTGGGCCGGTCATCGACAACCGCGCACTACTGAACCGGCTGGAGTCGGGCCAGGGCCCGCGAACCATACTGGACGTCTGGGAAAGCGAGCCGACGGTGCCGCCGGCGCTGCTGGCGCAGGTGCTGTTCGGTTCACCGCACATCGCCGGTTACAGCCTGGAAGGCAAGCTCAATGGCACACGCATGCTATACCGGGCGTTCTGTGACTGGCAGGGGCTGGACAGCAGCCTGCCCAGGGCAGAGCAGGACAGCGCTACCCTGGCCGGGTCGGTGGACAGCGAATCCTCTTTGCTGGGCCTGCTGCAACAGGCCTATGTGCTGCCGCAAGATCACCACAGGCTTGCCGAAAGTCTGAATGACGAGGAGCCGGGCCGGGCGTTCGATGGGCTGCGCAAACATTATCCGCTGCGCCACGAGCTGCACCACTGGCAACACCAGGGAGAGGTGGCGAGCGAGTGGCAGGCGATTATGCGCCGGCTTTTTGAGCGCGATGAAATTGCGGGGTAGGGTAATGCCAGTGCTGTTCCAGGCGCTGGCAGGCACGCTGGATCATGTCTTCGGTAATGGGAATTTCCCGACCGTCTTCATCAATGATGGCCCCGTGGAAATCCCTGTCGGGCTGTTGGCTGTTCAGATCCATGGCTGAGCCCCGGTTCGTCAGTATCAGTATCAATTTAAGGTCGGCCTCCGTGTGCCGGCAACGTCATTTTTGTATCCAGGTATGACCCTTTTATGAAAGTCGACCAAAGTCTGTGTCTTGGTGTGTTGGTGAATCCCTATGCGGGGCTGGGCGGCAGTGTGGCCCTGAAGGGCAGTGACGGTGAGGCCACTCGCGAGGAAGCCTTGCGCCGTGGCGCAGAACCCCAGGCCCCCTCACGCATGACCCGGGCTCTCAAGCCGCTCGCCGGGGTTTCCGGGCTGAGGGTGCTTACCTGGGCTGGCGAGATGGGCGAGCAAAGCTGTCGCGATGCCGGGCTGGCATATCGGGTGGTGGGGGAGTCGGCCATGCCCAGCAGCCCGGAAGATACACGCAGTGCGGCGGCTGCATTGCAGGCCGCCGGCGCCGAACTGATCCTGTTCGCCGGCGGCGACGGCACCGCCCGCGATCTGGTGGACGCGGTGGGGGTTGCCCTGCCGGTATTGGGGGTGCCCGCCGGCTGCAAGATGCATTCGGCGGTTTATGCGATCAACCCGGAAGCTGCGGGCAGCCTGCTGGCGGAACTGGCCAGCGGAGAACTGGTGGCCCTGCATGACGCGGAAGTGCGCGATATCGACGAGGACGCTTTCCGTGAAGGCGTGGTGCGGGCCCGCCATTACGGCGAATTGCAGGTGCCTGCCGAAGCGCGCTACCTGCAACAGGTGAAATGCGGCGGTCGGGAAGTGGAGGATCTGGTGGTTACCGAAGTGGCTGCCTGGGTGGCTGACAGCCTGGAAGACGACACCTTCTACCTGATGGGGTCCGGGTCCACCGTGGCGGTGGTCATGGAGCAACTGGGGCTGGACAACACCCTGCTGGGCGTGGATGTGGTGCGCAACCACGAAGTGGTGGGCCAGGACCTGGGGGCCCGGGAGCTGCTGGCGCTGATTGGTGATCAGCCGGCAAAGGCCGTGATCACTGTGATCGGTGGCCAGGGACACCTGTTCGGGCGCGGCAACCAGCAATTCAGCCCGGACCTGATACGCCGTCTGGGCAAGGATAATATCCAGGTCCTCGCCACCCGCACCAAACTCAAGACCCTGGAAGGGCGGCCGCTGGTGGTGGATACCGGTGACGCGGATCTTGACCGCGAACTGTGTGGGCTGTGGCCGGTGACCACCGGGTATGAGGATCAGGTGCTGTATCGGGTGAGTACTGAGGCAGTTGACAGTTGATAGTGAACAGTGGACAGCTACGCGAGAAAGCTTTTCTTTGTTCAAAAAGCAAGAGGCCGCGTCCAGGGTTTGGGCGCGGCCTCTTTTTTCAAACGTGATGCGTTGGTGCGCGTGGTTATCTCATTGCCTGCAACGCGGCAATACGGTCATCCAGTGGCGGGTGGGAGGCGAACAGGGCCTTGAGTCCCTTGCCCAGGCCGGAGTTGATGCCGAAAGCCACCAGGGTGTCCGGCATCTGGTTGGGCATCTGTGACTCGGCTTTCAGGCGCTCCAAGGCGGCAATCATGCTGCGGCGATCGGCCAGGTTGGCGCCGGCTTCGTCGGCGCGGTATTCCCGGAAACGGGAGAACCACATGACAATCGCGCTGGCGGCGATGCCGAAGATGATTTCTGCCACGATCACCACGATGTAATAGCCGAAGCCCAGGCCTCCGCCTCCATCGCGGCGCATGAAACTGTCCACCACATAGCCCACGACCCGGGCAGCAAAGATGACGAAGGTGTTCACCACCCCCTGCACCAGACTCAGGGTGACCATGTCGCCATTGGCCACATGGCCGATTTCGTGAGCCAGCACGGCACGCGCTTCCTCCGGCCGGAACCGGGTGAGTAGCCCCTGGGAGACGGCCACCAGGGCATCATTGCGGTTCCAGCCGGTGGCAAAGGCATTGGACTGCTGGGCCGGGAAAATACCCACTTCCGGCATCTTGATGCCAGCCTTGTCGGACAGTTCCTTCACGGTATCCAGCAACCAGCGCTCGGCCTGGCTGTTCGGTTGCTCGATCACCTTCACCCGGGCAGACCATTTGGCCATGGGCTTGGAAATGAACAGGGAAATCAGGGAACCGGCAAAGCCGAACACGGCGCTGAAAATCAGCAGGCTGGTCAGGTCCAGTCCGGAACCGCTGGCGGCAAAATAGGAATTCACCCCAAGCAGGCTCAGGGTAATACTGGCGACCACGATCACCGCCAGGTTGGTCAGCAGATAAAGCGCGATGCGCATCATCGTCGGTTGTCTCCAATCACTCAGGGAATCTTCTATATGGGGGCAGGGCGCCGGGAGGCAAGGTGTGCGATACTTTGCGACTTACGCTCCGTCCCGATCAACCAGCCTCAGCGACCTATGCAACCCTCCGAACTTTCTGACCTGCTTTCCCCCTATCTGGTTCCCTCTTCACAGTCCCGGCATCGCCTTTTTCACGGACGGGGGAAAACCCTGCCGGAACTGGAATGGCTGACGGTTGACCGCTTTGTCCCGGTCCTGGTGGCCACAGTGTTTCGTTCCCAGGACGACGATACGCTGGCTGGCCTGGAAGCTTGCCTGAAAACCGCGCTGGGGCCACTGGGTTGCGAGACGCTGGTGATCCAGCACCGCTACGATGGCAGGGTCGACAATGTGGTGGTGTGTGGTGAACTGCCCGAGTGCCCGATTGCCGAGGAAGCGGGGTTGGCGTACAAGCTGGACTTCCAGCGCGGGCAGAACCTGGGGTTTTTCGCGGATATGGCTCCGGGTCGCCGCTGGATTCGTGAGCGGGCTGAAGGGAAAAAGGTTCTCAACCTGTTCAGCTTTACCTGCAGTTTTTCCGTGGCGGCGCTGGCCGGTGGTGCTGAATCCGTGGTCAATATCGACCTGTCAGATGCGGCGCTCAAGCTGGGGCAGCAAAATCACAGGCTCAACGGTTTTCAGAATGCCCGGGTCCATTACCTGCCGCACAACATCTTCCGAAGCTGGAAAAAACTCCACAGTCTGGGGCGCTATGACATCATCGTGATCGACCCTCCCAGCGCTCAGAAGGGCAGCTTCATGGTGGAAAAGGATTACCCCAGGGTGCTCAGGAAACTGCACAAACTGCTGGCACCGGAGGCGGAAATCCTTGCCTGTGTGAATGCGCCCTGGCTGGGGTATGACTGGTTGGAGCAGTGTGTGGCGGATAACCTGCCGGGGGCGGAGTTCATCTCCCGTTTGCCGGGGGCGGAGGGGTTCGAGGAAGCCGGGGTGCCGGCGTTGAAGACCATCCATTATCATTATTCCCGCCCGCCGGAACTGGATAACGGTTAGAACCTGTCGGATTAAGACCTGGCCCGTAACTCGTCAAAACCGCGCCGGGTTCGCACCTCAAGAGGTGCTCCTACAGTGAGTCTTCCTCGGCGAGGGGGCTGTCGCTATGAATAATGTCTGCAAATTCCCCGGCGGCAACGGGCTCGGGCTGCCGTGACAGCAGATAACGCACCACCGCGGTGGTGCGCACCGAATCCTGGGCTCGGATGGCTTGCAGGAACTGTTCGGCCAAGGTGGCCTTTTCGTGTTTCACGGTGGCGGGCAGGGCCGGGTCGGTGTTATCGAGCCGTAGTTCACTAAGTGCGGTAAGCAGCACAAAGGTCTTGTTGGTCAGCACCGCCTGTTCGATACCTTCCTGGAAAATCGTGGCTTCGTAGCGAATGAATCCTTCTTCGGCCAGCCACAGCATGGCGCCCAGGCAGGCCATGTGACGGCTGCTGTGCAGGCCCACATCGTCCACTTCCGTGGGGCCAATAATATCTTCCACATAGAGTGCGCAGGGGCGCGGGAAGCTCATGTAGGCCTGCATGAGAATACGGGCAACGTCGTGGCTGAAGTCGTCGATGTGAAGATGTGACATAGGGTTCTCTACGAAGCCACTGTAGGAGCCGTCTCTCGGACGGCGAACTGTCACTTGAATAATGGCAACGAATTTCGCCGTCCGAGAGACGGCTCCTACAGAGATAAAGCCAATGTTTTATTTTTTTCGTACCCGGTCCAGATAACGGGCAATGCGGCCGATGGAATCCTCCAGATCATCCACCCGTGGCAGGAACACCACGCGGAAATGGTCCGGGTTGGGCCAGTTGAACGCGGTGCCCTGGACGATCAATACCTTTTCCTCGCGCAGCAGGTCCAGGGCAAAGGCCTCGTCATCCTCGAAGGGGAAGACCTTTGGGTCCAGTTTCGGGAACAGGTAAAGCGCCGATTTGGGTTTTACGCAGCTCACCCCGGGAATGGAATCGAGCATTTCCCAGGCCAGATCGCGCTGGCGTCCCAGGCGCCCCGTGGGCAGCACCAGATCACCGATGCTTTGATAGCCCCCCAGCGCGGTCTGGATCGCATGCTGGCTGGGCACGTTGGCACACAGGCGCATGCTGGCCAGCATGTCCAGGCCTTCGATGTAGTTTTCTGCCCGGTGCTTGGCACCGGAGATCACCATCCAGCCGGCCCGGAAACCCGCGGCGCGGTAATTCTTGGACAGGCCGTTGAAGGTGATGAAAAGCAGGTCATCGGCCATGGAGGCGATGGAGGTGTGTTCCTCGCCGTCATAGAGAATCTTGTCGTAGATTTCGTCGGCGAACACGATCAGGTTGTTTTCCCGGGCAATCTTGAGCAGCTCTTCGAGCATGGCCGGCTCATAGTTGGCCCCGGTGGGGTTGTTCGGATTGATGATCACCAGGGCCTTGGTGTTCTTGGTGACCTTGGCGCGGATATCATCAATGGCCGGTTGCCAATCCTGCTGCTCGTCGCTCAGATAGTGCACCGGAGTACCGCCGGACAGGCGCACGGCAGCAGTCCACAGCGGGTAGTCCGGAGCTGGCAGCAACACCTCATCGCCGCTGTTGAGCAGGGCCTGCATGGCCATGACGATCAGCTCGGAGACACCGTTGCCGATAATCACGTCGTCCACGGTGACGCCTTCGATGCCTTTGGTCTGGGTGTACTGCATCACTGCCTTGCGGGCCGGGAACAGGCCCTTGGAATGGCAGTAGCCGGTGGATTCCGGCAGGTTGCTGATCACGTCCTGCAGCAGCTCTTCCGGGGCTTCGAAGCCGAACGGGGCAGGGTTGCCGATGTTCAGCTTGATCACCCGGTGGCCTTCGTCTTCCAGGCGGTGGGCTTCGCGCAGTACCGGGCCCCGGATGTCGTAACAGACGCCCTTGAGCTTGTCGGATTTATTGACGTGATATTGATCGCTTGTCATGCCATTCCCATTGCTGTCTTTAAAAGCGGCCCTCGCCGGGGCAAGAGGACGATTCTACAATGCCGCCAAATTAGTGTATATCAAGCGACACGACCCAACCGGAGCAGAGCGTGACCCCATTCAAGGATTTACTGGCCCTGGCGGTAAACCGCAAGGGCAGCCTGAAAAACGTGAAAGCACAGATGCCGGCGGTGGCGGACGCCGACACCCTGCGCAGCCGCGACGATGCCTTCTACCTGTCCGCCATGACGCGGCGTGTGTTCCGTGCCGGGCTCAAGCACTCGCTGGTGGACAACAAGTGGCCGGCTTTTGAGGACGCCTTCTTCGGTTTCGATCCGGAAAAACTTGTGTTGATGCCCGACACCATGCTGGACGAACGCATGCAGGATACCCGGTTGATCCGTCACTGGGGCAAGATGAAAGCGATCCGCCACAATGCCCAGTTCGTGCAGGATCTGGCACAGGAATACGGCAGCGTGGGCGACTGGCTGGCGGACTGGCCGGCGGAGGACACCGTGGGGATGTGGCAGTTGCTCAAAAAACGCGGCAAGCAACTGGGTGGCAATTCCGGCGCTGCCTTTCTGCGCATGGTAGGGCGTGATACCTGGTATCCCACCGGGGATGTGGTGGCGGCCCTCAAGGCCCATAACATCATCGACAAGCCTCCGGCCAGCCAGCGGGACCAGCGTGCCGCGCAGGCGGCCTTTAATATCTGGCAGCAGGAAAGCGGCTGGCCCCAGGCCCATATCAGCAAGGTGCTGGCCTTTACCGTGGGCTGAGTCAGGCGGGGGAAACAGCGGGTTTCCGCTTTCTTGATGCCCGCCCAAACTTAAATGATAATGACTCGCCTTTTAATTTCTGAACCGAGTTCATTATGCGTCGTTTCTCCCTTGCCGGACCCTCAGGGCGCCTTTTCTCCGCCCTGATGGTGCTTGTCCTTTTCTCCCTGCCTGCTTTTGCCGCCAATCAGACCGCACTGGTGCAACTGGTGGAATATGTGGGGGCGGACTACATCAATGCCGTGGTCGATGGCGAGGTTGTCAGCCCGGAAGAATACGCCGAAATGGAAGAATTCACTGCCTTGCTGGCCGACGGCGTGGCCGGGCTGCCGGCCGCGGATGGCAAGGCGGATCTGCAATCCCAGGCGGATGCCTTGCAGCAGGCGGTGCAGGACAAGGCCGGTGAGCCGCGCATCAAGGAACTGGCGCAATCGATCCGGGCCACCCTGGTGACGGTCTACGGCATTCCCGTGTCGCCCAAAAGCGCGCCGGACCTGGCCCGGGCCGCTGAGCTGTATCAGAGTCAGTGCGCGGCCTGCCACGGCAAGGAAGGGCACGGCGACGGCCCTGCCGGTGCTGCCCTGGAACCGGCCCCCACGGATTTCACTGAGGTCGCCCGCTATGACGGCCGCTCACTGCTGGGCCTGCACACCACCATTACCCAGGGGGTGGAAGGCACTGGCATGGCGGCCTACGGCGATACCCTGAGTGAAGCAGACCGCTGGGCGCTGGCGTTTTATGTGGGGGCAAAGGCGGTCACGCCGTCCATGGCGGAAGACGGGGAGCAGGCCTTCAATACCGTGCCCGGCATGAAGGCGTCGCTGACGCTGGATACCCTGGTGGCCCAGGCACCGGAGGATGTGCGCAAGGAACAGGGGCCCCAGGCCTACGCCGCGTTGGGCTACCTGCGCAGTGAACCGTCGGCCCTGTTCAACAAGAACCGTTTTATTGCGCTGAGCCATGACAAGCTGGCAGAAGCCGAGTCGGCCTATCGCGCCGGTGATCGCGATGCCGCGAAAGCCGCGGCTTTGTCCGCTTACCTGGACGGGTTCGAAATGATCGAGCAACAGCTCGCCGCCGTGGATGGCGAGTTGATGCGTCGGGCCGAGGCCCGCTTCATGGCCGTGCGCGAAGCCATTGATCGCCAGCGCGATGTCGCGGAAGTCAGCGACAAGGTGGCCGCCGCCCAGGCCGGCTTGTACGAGGCCAGCGAGGCCCTGTCCGGCGATGGCCTGAGCCCGGCGGCGACCCTGTCGGCCAGTTTCTTCATTCTGTTCCGCGAAGGCCTGGAGGCATTGCTGGTGGTGGCCGCCTTGCTGACCTTTACTCGCAAGGCCAACGCCACCCGTGCCAGCCGACATATCCACTTCGGCTGGGTCGCCGCACTGATCGCCGGCGGCCTCACCTGGTATGCCGCCAATACCCTGATCACCTTCAGCGGCGCTTCCCGGGAAATGACCGAAGGGGTGGCCGGGGTGCTGGCTGCACTGATTCTCTTCTATGTGGGTTTCTGGATGCATAGCAACAGCAACAGCGAGAAATGGCTGGGCTACATCCGCAACAAGGTGGACAGTGCACTGGGCAGCGGGACGGTCTGGGTGCTGACCTTCGTTTCCTTCATTTCCGTGTACCGGGAAATCTTCGAGACCATCCTGTTCTATCAGGCATTGTGGAGCCAGGTGACGCCGGCCACCCAGCCGTACCTGTTCTATGGCATCGGTGCTGCCGTGGCCGCCCTGGCGGTGGTGTGCTTCCTGTTCTTCCGGATCGGCATGAAGCTGCCGCTGAGCCTGTTCTTCCGCGTCACCAGCCTGGTGCTGCTGGTACTGTCGGTGGTGTTGCTGGGACGGGGCATCGCCGCCTTGCAGGAAGCCGGCGTGATCAGTGCCTTCTACCTGGGTGTGCCGACCATCGAGTGGCTGGGGCTCTTCCCTACGGTGCAGGGGGTGGTGGCCCAGGCCATTGCCGTGGTCTTGGGGGTGGTGCTCTGGTTGCGCGGCAGCCAGTCGCAGGCAAAGGGTGTGTAATACCGCCTGATCGGGAATAATCACGGAAACGTCATGCAGGGGCCGCTGGCCCCTGTTGTTTATCTTCTGGCGGTGCGTGATGGTGCGCCGCTAGAGCCTGTTTGGAGTCTATACGCAACCGCGCCGGAGTTCATTTTGTCGCCAGGTCGTGTTTGTGAGTGTGCTGTGTAGTTGCCCTACATAAACAAGAGCAAACGCGGGCTGGCGGCAAAAGGAGCCCGGCCCTTCGGGTTGCGTATAGACTCCAAACAGGCTCTTGGCATCAAAGCGGTATTCTCATGTCTCTTCCCAGGATCGGTTTTCTCGGCATCGGCCTGATGGGCGCCCCCATGGTGACCCGCCTGCTGGATGCCGGCTTCCCCCTGACACTCTGGAACCGGACGCCGACCAAGGCCCAGGCCTTTGCCGAGCGTGCCCGTGTGGTTGCCAGCCCGGCGGATGCCGTGGCCGAGGCGGATGTGGTGATCACCATGCTGGAAAACGGCACGGTGGTGGAGCAGGTGCTATACCAGAGCGGCGCCATCGGCCAGTTGCGCCAGGGGGCGCTGGTGATCGACATGAGTTCCATCGAACCGGGCGTGGCGCGGCGTCACGCCGCCCAGGTGGAAACGCTGGGCGGTGGCTATCTGGATGCGCCGGTGTCCGGTGGCACCCGGGGCGCGGAAGCCGGCACCCTGTCCATCATGGTGGGCGGCGGTGACGACAGTTTTGTGCGCGCGGCCGAGGTGTTCCAGCCCATGGGCACGGTGACTCATATCGGCCCGGTGGGCAGCGGCCAGTTAGCCAAGCTGGCCAACCAGGCCATCGTTGGCATCACCATTGGCGCGGTCTCGGAAGCCCTGCTGCTGGCAGCCAAGGGGGGCGCCCGCCCGGAAAAGGTGCGCGAGGCCTTGCTGGGCGGCTTTGCCGGCAGCAAGATTCTCGAACAGCACGGAGAGCGCATGCTGCAGCGCCAGTTCGAACCCGGGGCGCCGGCGCGGATTCAGCTCAAGGACCTGCGCATGATTCTGGATGAAGCCCGGGAAGAGGGGCTGACCCTGCCGCTGAGCCAACGGGTGTTCGAGCAATACCGGTCACTGCTGGCCAGCGGTAACGGCGAGGTGGATCACAGCGGCCTGCTGCTGGAACTGGAGCGGCTCAATGGCGTCCGACTTGGTAATGCCGATGAAGAGTAGGGCCTGATGCCAAAATTTGCCGCCAATCTGTCCATGCTGTTCACCGAGCTGCCCTTTCTCGAACGTTTTGCCGCCGCTGCTGATGCCGGTTTCGAAGGCGTGGAATACCTGTTTCCCTATGAATGGCCAGCGCAGACCCTGGCGGACAAGTTGCACGAGTATTCGCTGACGCAGGTGCTGTTCAACCTGCCGCCCGGCGACTGGGAGGGGGGAGAGCGGGGCATTGCCTGCCTGCCCGACCGTGTGGAGGAGTTCCGCGAAGGGGTTTTTCAGGCGATGGAATACGCCGAAGCGCTGGATTGTCAGCGACTCAACTGCCTGGCCGGTATCCGGCCCGCCGACCTGCCATTTCAGGTGGCGTTCGAAACCCTGGTGGAAAACCTGCGCTTCGCCGCTGACCTGCTGGCCCCCAGGGGCATCATGCTGACGGTGGAAGCGATCAATTCCCGGGTGGATATGCCGGGTTTTTTCCTGGATACCTCGCCCACGGCCATGGCGGCTATCGAGGCAGCCGGACGGGACAATATCCGCCTGCAGTATGACCTGTACCATATGCAGATCATGGAAGGGGATCTGTGCCGTTCCCTTTCGCGACTTTGTCCCCATATAGGACATATCCAGTTTGCCGATAATCCGGGCCGGCATGAACCGGGCACCGGGGAAATCCATTTTGATACGGTGTTTGCCCACATAGATGCACTGGACTATGAAGGCTGGGTGAGTGCGGAATACCGTCCGGCCAGCGACACCGCAGCCAGTCTGTACTGGTTCAGACCAACGGAATAAACCATTCATGATGCAATTCAACTGGGGCGGCAAGATCATTCTCGGCTTGCTCGGGATGCTGGTGGGCGGGCCAATCGGCCTGGGGATCGGCGTGCTGATCGGTCACATGCTCGACAAGGGAGC
>JAKSCQ010000220.1 GCA_022360555.1 Pseudomonadales bacterium | reverse complement strand
GAAAGCGTTGAAAGCAGGCCGGTTTTGTTTTTTGGCGTCAGACGTCCGACCGCTCTGAATTCCCGTAAAGGCGCGATGAACCTGAAATAAAGGTATCACGGCTGGACCAGGGCCTGTTCACACTAATCCAGGTCTTCTGACCGCCCCTTGGCGATTCCTCGCAGGCGCGGTTCGCGGTCGAACGACCGCTCCCACAGTTCGCAGTTGAAAGCGCCGGGGATGGGCTCCCCTCCCAATCCAGCCAGGCGTCGCTCGTAACGAAAAAAGGGGCGCCCCCGCAGGTATCGCCCCCTTTTCTGTTGCCGGCAGGAATCGGCTTAGCCGACCTGCCCCATCAGCTCACGGGCTTCTGCCTGTTGCTGATCATTCCCTTCGGCAATCACCTCGCTGAGGATGTCCTTGGCACCTTCCGCATCGCCCATGTCGATATAGGCTTTTGCCAGGTCCAGCTTGGTGGCGTTCTCGTCGGTTTCGCCCAGGAAGTCGAAGTCATCCTCGTCGCCCAGCACATCGCCATCGGCTTTCGGGGCGTCGTCGGCGGCAGGTGCCGGCTGGCTTTCTTCTGCCGGTTCCGGGGCCTCGAATGCCGGTGCCGCGGGAGCGGTTTCCGGTTCGTCAAAGGATGCACTGTCGTCAGCGCCGTCAATATCCAGACCGTCGGTGGACAACAGGTCATCCAGAGAGCGCTCGTCTTCCGCCGGAGCTTCCGGCTCACCGGCAGACTCACCGGGCTCTTCTTCTGGCATGCCCTCCGGCATATCCAGATCCAGCGCGGTGATATCTTCCAGATCGTCAGCACCGGCATCGCCTGCACTATCGGACTCCAGGGATTTCTCGGCTTCGTCCAGCTCCAGCGTCACATCCAGATCGGACAGGGTGTCATCGTCACCTTCGCTGTCGGACGGGCCATCCAGATCCAGATCATCCAGCGACAGGTCCAGCTCTTCGTCGGGCTTGTCCGCTTCGCCGGTTTCGTTGAATTCGTCGCTCATGTCATCCAGATTCAGGTCACCGAACTCGGTGTCACCCTCATCCAGGGAAGCACTGCTGACATCGTCCAGCTCCAGCACCGGGTCCGCGCCCAGGGAGTTCTGGTCGGCCTCGGACAATGCCCTTTCCTGCTTGTTATCGTCTTCAAAGTCCAGGCTGAAGTCGTCATCAGCAGAGGCTGGCGCTTCGGCATCCATCATCAGCGTGGTGTCGTCGTTATCCTTGCCGGAAGCGTCGTCCAGCTCGAAGTCGAAATCGGCCAGCTCGTCGGTGGAAGCATCGCTTTCCATGGTCGGCACATCATCAGTGTCGGCCTCCATGGTCGGCACGGACGACTTCTCATCCAGGTCGGAGGACAGACCCATTTCCAGATCGTCCAGGGAGAGTTCTTCCTCCTGACCGGCACTGTCGGCCTGTCCACCCAGGCGAGCAATCGCCTGATCCACTTCCTGGGAAGTGCCGGCGAACACCGTGACCTGCTGCTGGAAAGCCGCGTCGTCATTCATTTCCTTGAGCAACTCGAGCAGACGCACTTTCAGATCGTCACGCTCGGGCTGTTTGTTGATTTCGTTGCGCAGGAAATCCACCGCCTGGGGATAACGGCCATAGGCCACATAGACTTCCACGTCTTCCATGGGGTCCTGGCCGCCCTGGCCTGCCGTTGCCGGCTCTTCCTGATCGTCGGCCTCCGCGACAGGGGCCGTGCCGGCGCTCTCGTCTTCCAGGTTCAGGCCAAACGCGTCATCCTGATCATCGTCTTCCAGATCATCGAACAAGGCGCCATCCGCGTCGGCATCCCCGTCGTCTTTCTTCTTGCCACGCAGCACCAGAAGGACCAGCAGCAGAAGTACGATCAGGCCAGCGCCGATGTACAGCAGGTTATCCATGATCAGGCCAACAATGCCGCCACCCTGTTGCTGGGCCGGCGGCTGGGCCGGCGCAACCGGTTCGGGCTTGGCCACTTCCGGCGCCTTGGTCACCGCCGGTGCACTGGCTTCTGCGGATGCATCGTCCTGTACTTGCGATGAGGCATCGCCCGTGGCAACGGTTTCCTCGCCATCCGCGCCTTCCAGGTCTGCCGGTTCATCACCGGCGGCAGCCAGTTCATCATCGCTGGCGGTGTCGCTGTCACCTTCAGCGCCAGTATCGGCGCCTTCTGCCTGGTCGGCAGCCGGGTCGCTGCCCGCGACCTGGCCCCCGGAAACCGCATCGTTACCGGCATCGCCATTGGCCGTTTCGCCGGATTCAGTGGACTCCAGCTCTGCCGGCTCGGCCATCAACGGGTCGGTTTCATCCGTTTCCAGTCCCTGTGCTTCTCGCAGCTTGCGCAGCTCTTCCTGGAGCTGGGCGATCTGATCGTTACGCAGTTTCAGCAGCTCTTCACTGGTGCGGGTCTGCTCTTCCAGGTCTTCGAGACGGGATTTGAGTTCGGCGTTTTCGCGATCCAGCCGATCCAGGTTTTCATCACGGATGGCCAGTTCATTTTCCAGAACGGCGGTATTGGCCGTGCCCTCACGGGAAGAACCGGTGCTGTCACCATCAGCAACAGCACTGGCGGATTCCGGTGAAACCAGCTTCACCTGACCGCTGGCCGGGCCACTGTCATCGCCTTCGCTGTCGGCGACCTGGCGTGAGCCATCAAGCTGGGCACGCTGCTGGGGCACTTGCACGCCTCGTGCTTCCAGCATTTCCCGCCATTTGCGGTTCTGGTCCGCCACTTCAACAATGGCGGAACGGGTCGGCGTATTGCGGACTTCCTGCTCGTTGGGGATACGCAATACCGTGCCTTCACGCACCAGGTTCACATTGTTATCGATGAAGGCATCGGGGTTCATTTTCTGAATCGCCATCAGCATTTGCTGAACCGACACACTGTCGGTGGGACGATTATCCAGGGCAATGCGCCACATGGTGTCGGAGGGGCGCACGGTATAGGTACTGCGCGGTTCGTTTGACGACGCGGCAGGTTGGCTCGGGGCGACTGCAGGCTCAGCAGTGGGCTCGGGCCGCGAGCTGGCAACGGGCTGTGCCGGTTGCTGCGGCTCACTGCGAGACGGTGCGGGTTCCGGCTCGGTGCGGGCAACCGGTTGCGGTGCGCGGGTAATGGTGGGCGCTGCCGTGGCGGCACTATCGGCAAAGCTGGGAGGATCCAGCAGTACCGTGTACTCACGCATTAACCGGCCGGTGGGCCACAGGAACTCGACCAGGAAATTGAGATAGGGCTCGCGAACCGGCTGATCGGTCTGGATATGCAATACCGCCTGATCCTGCCCAGTCATCTCAACGGAAAACTCGAGACGATTCAGGAAGTAGATACGGTCGACACCGACAGCATCGAATTCTTCCTGCGATGCCAGATTCACCAGGATTTCTTCTGCCGTCAGGTCACCGACCTCGTGCAGAGAGACTTCCATATCCAGGGGCTGGTTCAGGTAGGACTTAAGCTCGTATTCCCCAACCCCTAAAGCCGCCGCGACTCCTGGCGTCATGATCGCCAGTGCGGTTAAGCCTAACCCAAGTTTTCGAAGCATGGTCGAACCCTTTATTTATTATGTTTCCCGCGCTCAGCCCGGTCCCGCGGGCACAAGGGATGAACCCGAGGCGGCAAGCAGTGCCTATGACGCTGTTCACACATTCTGCCTCAGCCTACGGACAAAACCTAGAAACCGCGTCACATAATGTCAGTAAGTATCCATTACAGATAGTCTTTTAGCAACTTCTCGGCAACCTTGACCGCGTTCAGGGCAGCCCCCCAGCGGACATTATCGGCGACGCTAAAATAGCTCAAGCCACCGCCGGCTTCCATATCTTCGCGAGTCCGGGAGATCAACATTCGCGGCTCCCCCTCCACCGTCGCCACCGGGGAAATGGCCTGCGGATCATCATTTTCCATGATTTCCACGTCATCCAGGCCCTCCCACAGTGCAAAAGATTGAGCGGCGGTCAGCCCCTGCATGCTACGAACCGACACACTCTGGCCATGGCCGTAGAATACCGGCACCCGCACCGTGGTGGCCTGTATCGACAGGGGCTGATCAGCCAGAATCCGGCGGGTTTCCAGCATCAGCTTGAGCTCTTCGCTGGTGAAGCCGTTCTCCTGCACCTGACCACTGACCGGTAGCACGTTGAAGGCAATCTGCGCCTGGGCCGCTTCGCTGGGCGACAGTCCGTTTAGCAGGCGAACACTTTGCTGCGCCAGTTGGTCCACCCCGCTCTTGCCTGTGGCAGATGCCGCCAGAAACTGGGTAACCACCACATCCTGAATGGGCCCCAGTTCAGTGAGCGGTTTGAGCGCGCGCACCAGCTGAACCGTGGACGCATCCGCACAGGCCACCAGGTTGCGTTCGCGGGCCTGGCCCAGCAGTTCATCGTTGACGTCGGCAACCACCAGCGGCACATCCGGCTCGTAACGGTAGGCCGGCGACAGGTCCACGACCACGGCACCGCCTTCTGCCGCAGCGGGTGCCAGTTGCTGACTGGCGCTAGCCCCGGCGGCAAACAGCGCCAGCTCGACCTGCGAAAAATCGAAATCTTCCGCCGGCAAGACTTTTAACGACTTGCCATCAAAGGATATCTTGCCGCCTGCGGTATTTTCCGATGCCAGCACAAAAAGCTCGCCGACCGGAAACTTCCGTTCCGCGAGCAGCTTGATTATCGCCTCACCGACCAGACCGGTAGCGCCGACAACGGCCAGATTGATTGAACGCATACACACCTCACAACACCGATGCCGCAGAAACGAGAATCCCACCCCGGCATTTTATCCCGTTACCCCAGACTTGATTCGGGGTTCTGCCGCAAAGCCTATACCCTGGACTCTGCCTGCCATAAGGAGATAGCGAGGCAAGCCCGCCATGACGAGATAGGGGTTAGCTGTTAATGATCCCGGCCCACAAAGACAAACGCGGGCACGGCCCAAGTGAAACCAAGGCCAGGCCCGCGCTTTTTCACTTTCAATTGCTGTTTAACGCTCCATAAGGATGCGCAGCATGCGGCGCAGCGGCTCTGCCGCACCCCAGAGAAGCTGGTCACCCACGGTGAAGGCGTTCAGGTATTCACCACCCATGTTGAGCTTGCGCAGCCGACCCACGGGGATGCCGAGAGTGCCGGTTACCGCCGTGGGAGTCAGATCCCGCAGGGTTGCCTCTTTCTCGTTGGGCACCACTTTCACCCAGTCATTGGCGTTGCCAATGATGTCGTAGACTTCATCCAGGGGCACGTCACGGGTGAGCTTCACGGTCAGTGCCTGGGCGTGGCAGCGCATGGCGCCGATACGCACACAGGTACCATCCAGCGGAATGGGGTTATCACCACGGCCAAGAATCTTGTTGGTCTCCGCCTGGGCTTTCCACTCTTCCTTGCTCTGGCCGTTTTCCATTTCCTTGTCGATCCAGGGCAGCAGAGAGCCAGCCAGGGAATGGCCAAAATGATCCGTGGGCAGCTCGCTGCTGCGCATGGTGGCCGCGACCTGGCTGTCGATATCCAGAATGGCGCTGGCCGGATCGGCCAGTTTATCGGCCACATCACCGTGGATCTTGCCCATCTGGGCAATCAGCTCACGCATGTTCTGGGCGCCGGCACCGGATGCCGCCTGGTAGGTCTGCGAACTGGTCCATTCCACCAGCCCTTCATTGAACAGGCCACCCAGAGCCATCAGCATCAGGCTGACGGTGCAGTTACCACCGACAAAATCCTTGACGCCCTGGTCCAGGCCCTGGTCGATAACGCTACGGTTGACCGGATCCAGTACGATGATGCTGTGGTCTGCCATCCGCAGGGCGGAGGCCGCATCGATCCAATAACCCTCCCAACCTGCTTCACGCAGTTTGGGGTAGACCTCGTTAGTGTAATCGCCGCCCTGACAGGTCACGATCACGTCCAGGCCTTTCAGCTCTTCAATGCTTTTGGCGTCGCCCAGGGCAGGAATTTCCTTGCCAACATTCGGGCCAGCCTGACCGACCTGGGAGGTCGAGAAAAAGACCGGTTCGATATCCGCAAAATCATTTTCGGCAATCATGCGCTCCATCAGTACGGAGCCCACCATGCCACGCCAGCCGACAAAACCGACTTTCTTCATGGGGAAACTGTCTCCTGAAAGGGTTGCCCTTTCTGTCTGTAAGTCAATGAGTGTCTTACGCTCCGGCCAGTGTCTCGGCCACGGCGCTACCCATCTCTTCGGTGCCCACTTTGCGAGTGCCCTCGGTATAAATGTCCGCGGTGCGCAACCCCTGATCCAGCACCTTTTCCACGGCGGCTTCGATGGCATCGGCCACGTCACCACGTTCCAGGCTGTAACGCATCAGCATGGCCAGCGACATGATGGTCGCCAGCGGGTTGGCAATCCCCTGGCCGGCGATATCCGGCGCCGAACCATGGCAGGGTTCATACAACCCCTTGCGGTTCTCATCCAGGGAGGCGGAGGGCAACATTCCGATGGAACCGGTGAGCATGGCGGCTTCATCGGAGAGGATGTCACCAAACAGGTTGCCGGTGACAATCACATCAAACTGTTTCGGCGCACGCACCAGTTGCATGGCCGCGTTGTCCACGTACATGTGGGACAACTGGATTTCCGGGTAGTTTTTGGCTTCTTCAGTGACCACTTCCTTCCACAGCTCGGTCACTTCCAGCACATTGGCCTTGTCCACGGACAGCACACGCTTGTCACGCTTCATGGCCAGATCGAAGGCGACTCTGGCGATACGACGCATTTCCGATTCCGCATACACATAGGTATTGAAACCCACGCGCTCGCCATTTTCTTCCCGAATCCCGCGCGGTTGACCAAAGTAAATGCCACCGGTCAACTCACGCACAATCAGGATATCCAGCCCTGACACCACTTCGGGCTTCAGGCTGGAGGCATCGGCCAGTTGCGGAAACAGGATGGCCGGACGCAGGTTGGCAAACAGCCCCAGCGAAGAACGCAGGCGCAACAGGCCGCGCTCCGGACGCTTGTCCCGCTCGATGGCGTCCCACTTGGGGCCACCGATGGAACCGAACAGGATGGCATCCGCAGCACGGGCCTTTTCCAGGGTACCTGCCGGCAGTGGGTCGCCTTCCGCATCCACCGCCGCGCCGCCCACCAGGGCCTCATCCAGCTCAACGTCGAGGCCAAACTTCTCTTTGGCGACATTCAGCACCTTCACCGCTTCTGTCACGATTTCCGGGCCAATGCCGTCACCGGGCAACACCAGTACCTTGCTCATTACCTGCTTCCTGTTCTACTGCTACTACTGAGCCCCTGAGGGGCGCCTTAAAAGTCCTTGCTGACCAGCACATCCTGGGGTGCGGAGGCTTTTACCAGCTCCAGGGTGTAGTCCTTGCTGCCACCGGAGGGCTTGATACGCACCTGATAGACACCGCCCTCATCAAAGGTATAGCGGAATTTGCCAAACCGCAGGATGCCGCCCTGGTCAGCATAGACTTCCACCGATTGCTTGCCGGGCTCCAGCAATACCGACTCTGCACCACCCTGTTCGGAAATTCGCTCGCCGTTAACCTTGAAGATGGAGGCCTTGGCAGAGGTGCTCATGGGCATTTGCCAGGCACCATCACCACTGTCACCGGCCGGAGAGGCCAGTTGATTGTCCACTTTCAGCGTTACCGCCTCGTCGCCACTGGGGGCGTTGTACATGCCAGTCGCACAACCGGCCAGCACCAGCACTGACAGTAAAGAGAGAATCCGCAGCATGTTGACTCCTTGTTTTTTCTTTTAATGGTCCTGGAATACCCAGGGTTCACGTTCAGCGCGGCGCGCCTCGTAAGCGCGGATGGCATCGGCCTCATTGAGCGTCAGGCCGATTTCATCCAGACCATTGAGCAGGCAGTGCTTGCGGAATTCGTCAATCTCGAATACCAGCGGCTCCCCGGACTCAGGGATCACCTGCTGGTTTTCCAGATCGATGGTAATCCGGAAGCCTTCCTTCCCTTCCACCGCCTGAAACAGGGCTTCCACGTTATCCTCCGGCAACACAATCGGCAACAGGCCGTTCTTGAAACAGTTGTTGTAGAAGATATCCGCAAAGCTCGGGGCGATAATGGCCCGGAAGCCGAAATCCATCAGTGCCCAGGGCGCATGTTCGCGGCTGGACCCGCAACCGAAGTTGCGACGGGCCAGCAGGATGCTGGCCCCCTGGTAACGAGGCTTGTTGAGCACAAAGTCCTCATTTTTCGGGCGCTTGCTGTCGTCCTTGCCCGGCGCCCCCTCATCCAGGTAACGCCATTCATCGAACAGGTTCGGCCCGAAGCCGGTGCGTTTGATGGACTTGAGAAACTGCTTGGGGATGATCTGGTCGGTGTCCACATTGGCACGATCCAGTGGCGCAACCAGCCCTTCATGACGAATAAATTTTTCCATGATCGACTCCTCAGGTCCGGTCGAGTTCGCGAATGTCCACAAAATGGCCCGCTACCGCAGCAGCGGCCGCCATCGCCGGACTCACCAGATGAGTGCGGCCACCGTTGCCCTGGCGCCCCTCAAAATTGCGGTTGGAGGTGGACGCACAATGCTCGCCGGCTTCCAGACGGTCCGGGTTCATGGCCAGGCACATGGAGCAGCCCGGCGCGCGCCATTCAAAGCCCGCCTCGATGAAAACCTTGTCCAGACCCTCTTTTTCCGCCTGCTGCTTGACCAGCCCGGAGCCGGGCACAACCAGCACCTGCTTGACGGAATCCGCCTTCTTGCGGCCTTTCGCCACCTCGGCGGCGGCACGCAGATCCTCGATACGAGAGTTGGTGCAGGAGCCGATGAACACCCGGTCCACCTTGATATCGGTCACCGGCATGCCCGGCTTGAGCCCCATGTATTCGTAGGCCCGCGTCATGCCGGAGCGTTTCACCTCGTCACTTTCTGCGGCCGGATCCGGCAGGGAGGCATCCACCGGCACCACCATTTCCGGGCTGGTACCCCAAGAGACCTGCGGCTTGATATCCGCGGCGTCGATGGTGATGTCCTGGTCGAATACCGCATCCTCATCGGAGACCAGGGTGCGCCAGTATGCCACGGCCTTGTCCCAGTCCGCCCCGCTGGGCGCGAAAGGACGGCCTTTCACATAGTCGATGGTGACATCATCCACCGCCACCATGCCGGCACGGGCGCCGGCCTCGATGGACATGTTGCAGATGGTCATGCGGCCCTCCATGGAGAGGCCGCGAATGGCACTGCCCGCAAATTCCAGCGCATAGCCGGTGCCACCGGCGGTGCCGATGACGCCAATGATATGCAACACCACATCCTTGGCGGTGACACCCGGGCCCAGCTCGCCTTCCACGCTGACGCGCATGTTGTTCATTTTCTTGGCCACCAGGGTCTGGGTCGCCAACACATGCTCCACTTCACTGGTACCGATACCATGGGCCAGGCAGGCCAGCGCTCCGTTGGTGGAGGTATGAGAGTCCCCGCACACCACCGTCATGCCTGGCACCACAGCTCCCTGCTCCGGCGCCATCACGTGCACGATACCCTGGCGAACGTCACCGATACCGAATTCGGTGATGCCGAACTCCCGGGTGTTGGATTCCAGGGTCTGTACCTGGATACGGGAGGTGTCATCCTTGATTTCCGCAGCGGACTTGAACGGGGTCGTCGGCACATTATGATCGATGGTGGCCACGCTGGCGCCGGTGCGCCACGGCTTGCGGCCGGCCAGACGCAGCCCTTCAAACGCCTGCGGAGACGTCACCTCATGAATGATCTGGCGGTCGATGTAGATCAGGGCGGAGCCATCTTCGCGTTCGGTGACGAGATGGGCGTCCCACAATTTGTCATAGAGGGTTTTGCCGGCCATGTTTCTCTCCCTGCGTCGTACTGCACCAGCAGTCGCAATTACGACTGGTTTATCAATGACTATTAATGTAGGGTTCTCCCATCAATAAATCCAATTCATATTTTTCATTTTTAAGATAACCAATTATTATCCCGCTACCGACAGTCTGGATCTCCGGGAATGATAGATACACCAACGCTGAGCGCCTTCATGGCCGTGGCCGAGACCGGTTCGTTCTCCGCCGCCGCCGAGCGCCTTTACATCACCCAACCGGGTATCAGCAAGCGTATCGCCCTGCTGGAACAACAGCTTGATGCCCGTCTGTTTGACCGGGTGGGTCGCCAGATCCAGCTTACCGAAGCCGGACGCGCCCTGCTGCCCCGTGCCCGCCAGGTGCTGATGGATGTGGAAGACATGGCCCGGGCCATCCACGACCTGTCCGGCGAGGTATCCGGCAAACTGCGCATCGGCACCAGCCACCATATTGGACTGCACCGGCTGCCGCCGGTTCTGCGGCAGTTTTCCCGGGACTACCCCAAGGTAAAGCTGGATATCCACTTCATTGATTCCGAAGAGGCCTGGGAAGGCGTGCTCCACGGCGAGCTGGAAATGGGCGTGGTCACCCTGCCCCCACAGCCGGATGAGCGCCTCTACAGCGAAGTGGTCTGGAAGGATCCGCTGGTATTCATGTGTGCCCCGGAGCACCCGCTGGCAAAACAGCACAACCTGACACTGGAAGCGCTGACCCGGCACAGCGCCATCCTGCCCTCCCCGGTGACCTTCACACGAGGAATCGTGGAGCGCCTGTTCGACGAGCACAACCTAAAGCTGGATATCGCCATGTCCACCAACTATCTGGAAACCATTCACATGATGGTTTCCATTGGCCTGGGCTGGAGTGTACTCCCCGCCACCATGGTCGATGACGCCGTGATACAACTGCCTGTCGATGCGCCCCTCCCCCAGCGGCAACTAGGGGTTGTCACCCACCCGGCACGCAGCCAGTCCAATGCGGCGCAGGCATTTCTGAAAGCGCTTAGAGAAAGTTGTTCGGACGATCTGTAGCCAAGTATCAAGGCCGACATCCATGCCGGCCTTGTTGCTTTCTGGACACCCCTTTCGAGCCTGCCACCCGACCGGTTGCCACTTCATCGGCCGGCTCATATCACTATCGCCGGGTCACCCCCCCGGCAACAAGCAACCCGGCAGCAGCAGCGGCCACCAGGGCTGCCACCAGAAACAGTGCAGCCCCCCATTGCTGCCAGAAGATGCCGGACAACCAGGCGCCGGCGGCCCAGCCGGCACCGAAGCCCAGGCTGGAATACAGGGCCTGCCCCTGCCCGCCCAGCGACGGCCCAAACTGGCGGTGGACCCAGGCAATGCTGGCGGCATGAAAACTGCCGAAACTGGCGGCGTGCAGTAGCTGGGCCAGCGCCAGCAGGCTCAGGGAGTCTTCCACCGTACCGATCATCAGCCAGCGCAGGCTTGCCAGCACCAGGCTGCCCACCAGAATCCATGGAATGGAAAAGCGGTGCATCAGCCTGTGCATGACCACAAACAGGGCCACTTCTGCCAACACCCCCAATGCCCACAAGGTGCCAACCACAAACTTGCTGAACCCCAGATCCTCCAGGTAGATGCTGTAGAAGGTGTAGTAAGGGCCATGGGAGAGCTGCATCAGAAAGGCCGCTACCAGAAACAGGCTGACCGCCGGCTTGCTGAGAACCGTCCAGACCGAAACGGCGCCCTGCGGGTTCTTCTCGTCACGGCTCTGCCCCGCTGGCAGAGTCAGGGTGCCCAGCCAAAGCAACCAGAGCAGACCACACAGTACCCACGGCAACAGTGTCGTGCCCAGTTGATCCAGGGCTTCGCCCAGCACCAGTACCGCCAGAATGAAGCCCACCGACCCCCACAGCCGGACATGGCTGTAACGGTGGGCCTGGTCCCCCAGTGACTGCAGGGTAAGCACCTCGAACTGGGCAAGCACGGCGTTCCAGAAGAAACTGAATGTCACCAGCAGCGCCGCCATGGACCAGAATTCGTCTACCCAGAACACCGGCATGAAGGCAATCGCCGCCAGCAGGTTGCCGGCACGGATAATACGCAGGCGCTGGCCGCTGCGATCCGCCAGCCAGCCCCACAGGTTGGGAGCGCCGATCTTGGTGAGCTGTGGGATCGCCATCAGCAGCCCGATGGCGGAGGCGGAAAAGCCGAGGTCCTTCAGGTACAGCGACCAGTAGGGCACCAGGGTGCCCAACAGACCGAAATAGAAGAAATAGAAGGCTGACAGTCGCCAGTAATACGGCATGGCCAGAGCGATGATGCCCTCAGGCCTGGCCGGGGATGGGGGCGAACGGCGGTTGCACATCCCCGTTCTGGGCCCGGTGACGCAGGTAGTGGTCCATCAGCACCAGCGCCAGCATAGCTTCGGCGATGGGAGTCGCCCGCACACCCACACAGGGATCGTGGCGACCCTTGGTAACCACTTCGGCAGCCTGCCCTTCCAGGTTGATGCTCTTGCCAGGAATCAGAATGCTGGAGGTGGGCTTGAGCGCCATGGCCACCCGCACTGTCTGACCGGAACTGATGCCACCGAGCACACCGCCGGCATGGTTGCTGAGAAAACCTTCCGGGGGCATTTCGCCACGGTGCTGTTCACCGCGCTGGTTGACCACGGCAAAGCCGTCACCGATTTCCACGCCCTTGACCGCATTAATGGACATCATGGCCTTGGCCAGGTCCGCGTCGATACGGTCGAACACCGGCTCGCCCCAGCCCGGGGGTACGCCGTCGGCAAAGGCTTCCACCCGCGCACCGATGGAGGAACCATCCTTGCGCAGGGCGTTGATCAGTGCCTCCAGGGCAGGAACCTTGGCCGCGTCCGGGAAGAAAAACGGGTTGTCGTTTACCGTGGACCAGTCGAAGCTTTCCGCTTTCACATCACCGATCTGGGTACAGCCACCATAAATACGGATACCCAGGCGCTGCTCGAGGAATTTACGGGCAATGGCCCCGGCGGCCACACGCATGGCGGTTTCCCGGGCGGAGGAACGACCACCGCCACGGTAATCCCGGAAGCCGTATTTCTGGGTATAGGTATAGTCCGCATGGCCAGGGCGAAAGGTGCCGGCAATGTTGGAATAGTCCTTGGACTTCTGGTCGGTATTCTCGATCAGCAGGCCGATGGAGGTGCCGGTGGTCTTGCCTTCGAACACACCGGAAAGAATCTTCACCTGGTCCGGCTCGCGACGCTGGGTGGTGTACTTGCTGGTGCCGGGTTTGCGCCGGTCCAGTTCCACCTGGAGGTCTTCCTCGCTGATTTCCAGCCCCGGCGGACAGCCATCCACAATGGCCCCCAGTGCCAGGCCATGACTCTCACCAAAGGTGGTGACCTTGAAAAGCTCGCCGAAACTGTTGCCTGCCATGGGCTCCCTCAAACGTTGGGTTATCGCTTGCCGGGCACGCTCCGGGGGAGCCTGCCCTGCTGGCAATGTGTACTACTGGTGGTGATGCCTTCGGCATGACCACCCTGTGACTGGTTCTGCCCCGAAAAGCCGGGCTCAAAACTGTTCGCGGTATTCTAGCAGTTGTTGCCGGTCAAGCATGAATACCCCGTGCCCGCCCCGCTCGAACTCGAACCAGAAGAAGGGAACCTCCGGCCATTCACGCAGCATGGCTTCCCAGCTATTGCCGACCTCCACGATCAGCACACCATTCTCGCTGAGGTGATCCGGCGCCTGGCGCAGCAGACGCCGGGTGAAATCCAGTCCATCATCGCCGGATGCCAGGGCCAGTTCCGGCTCGTGGCGGTATTCCTCCGGCAGGCTGGCCATGTCCCGGGCATCCACATAGGGCGGATTGGAAACAATCAAGTCGTAGGGGCCATCCACATTGTCGAGCCCGTCGGACAACAGGGCCCGTACCTGATCCTCCACCCCGTGGCGGTGAATGTTGTCGTCAAAAACCGCCAGAGCCTCATCGCTGATATCGCTGCCGTCCACGGTGGCATGCTCAAAGGCGTAGGCGCAGGCAATGGCGATACAGCCACTGCCGGTGCAAAGATCCAGCACCCGATGGACATTGGCCGGCTCCACCCACGGCGAAAATGATTGCTCAATCAGCTCGGCCAGGGGGGAACGGGGAATCAGTACCCGCTCGTCCACATAGAATGGCAAGCCGCAAAACCAGGCTTCATGGGTGAGATACGGCACCGGGATGCGATCATTGACGCGGCGAACGAGCAGATCCAGATAGGCATCCACTTCCGAAGGTAACAGCCGGGCATCCAGGATGCGCGGGTCGGAATGCAACGGCAGTGAAAGCGTTGTCATCAGCAGGGCCAGGGCCTCGTCCCAGGGATCGTCATTGCCGTGGCCGAAAAAAACCTGCCCGGCACGCAGCGACGACTCACCGAACCTCAGGCAATCACGCACGGTCTGCAGGCTTTGAGCGGCTTCTTTGCGCTGTTGTGGACTGATCACAGCATCCCTCCTGAAAAGAGCGCTGAAGATTACCACAAAATCCGTTATAAAGGCCTGTCACGCTGAGAGAAAAGGTTTCGCATGGCAGCAGTCACTGTGTCCCAGGATGGCCCCTTTACGCTGGTGGATATCAAGCATGGTACCCAGATCGATATGCGGACCGAATTGTCCATTTACCGGCAGCGCCTCAACCTGTTCAACCGTCACAAGCAACGCAAGCAGTTGGCCATCTACGTGGGTCGCATCAAGGGCCTGGACTTTTCCGCCGCCCGCTTTGCCTGTGGCGAAGACTTTGCCGTGATCACCGAGGCCAAGGTGCTGGTCCTGGAAAGTGTGCTCAACCGCACCTATGCCAACATGATGCTCAAGCTCAACAAGCCGGACTTTCCCGTTTATATTTGCGGCAGCGTGGCCCAGGCCAAGGAACATTTGATGGCGCATCACCCGCGGGAGTGGCAATGACTGCTATCTGGCTACTCAAGACCGAACCGGATGTGTTCAGCATCGCTGACCTGAAAGCCTGCCCCGGTGGCCGCAGTGGCTGGGACGGCGTGCGCAATTTCCAGGCCCGCAATCGGTTGCGCGACGACATGCGCGAAGGCGACCCTGTGCTGATCTACCACTCCAGTTGCGCCACTCCGGCAATCATGGGGGAAGGGCTGGTGGTCAGTGCGCCCTACCCGGACCCCAGCCAGTTCGACCCGGCCTCGGATGGCCATGACCCGCGCAGCACCCATGCCGCTCCCCGCTGGTTTCAAGTGGATGTGCAATTCGTGTGCAGCTACTCGCACCCCATTACTCTCAAACAGCTGAAGGCCAACCCGGAATTTGCCGACATGGAACTGGTCCTGCGGCCTCGCCTATCCGTCCAGAAAGTGACCGAACGGCAATATCAGCTTATCCAGCGACTGAGCCAGGCCAACGGTGCCACCGCCTAGCAGGCTGCTTCACCAAAGCCAACGCTCCAGGCACTGAACCCCTCTCCTTCGCTTTGCAAGCAAAGCTCCAACGGCCTGCGGAGCGAAGACAGCGCGTTGTTACTCGCTGGCTGAGCAATATTTGTTGCAATGCCCGAACCCGGGCATGACTGTGCACCGCCATGACGCTGCGCACAAAACCAGTGCAACAATTCATACAAAAGGACCAGTTCCTCCCCTTTCTCCGCTGGCATAACCGTTGCAATCCCTGAGTCATCCACCATGACGAACAGGATTCAGCACTATGCTACAACGCTCACACTGGCTACTTTGGCTGTGCCTGCCCAACCTGGCCCGGGCCGACTCCCTCACCGCCACGGACACCGTCTGGATTGCCGTGGCGGCGGCCCTGGTGTTCTTCATGCAGGCGGGCTTTGCCCTGCTGGAAAGCGGGCTCAGCCGGGCCAAGAATGCCCTCAATGTGGTAATGAAGAACTACATGGACCTTTGTGTCGGCACGCTGGTGTTCTGGGCTGTGGGCTTTGGCCTGATGTTCGGCACCAACCCCACCGGCTGGTTCGGGCAAGACCAGTTCTTGCTCAGTCACGCCGACGGCAGTACCTGGGCCATGCTGCTGTTCCAGATCATGTTTGCCGCCACTGCTGCCACCATCGCATCCGGCGCCATGGCAGAACGCACCCGCTATGTGGGCTACTTGTGTGGCGCCATGCTTATCACCGGCGTTATCTACCCCCTGTTCGGCAACTGGGCCTGGAACAGCAATGGCTGGCTGGCAAAGCTGGGCTTCATTGATTTTGCCGGCTCTACCGTGGTCCACAGTATTGGTGGCTGGTGTGCCCTGGCCGGCATCATGGTAGTGGGCCCGCGCCTGGGCCGCTTCGACAAGCATGGCGAGGCGCGCACGATTCCCGGCCACAACCTGTCCTACGTGGCCCTGGGTGGCTTTATCCTCTGGTTTGGCTGGTTCGGCTTCAATGGCGGCTCCACTCTCAGTGCCAGCGTGGACATTGCCAGGGTCAACCTGAACACCCAGCTCGCTGCGGCGGCTGGCGCCGTCGGCAGCGCCATCTACCGCATGGCCAGTCGGCGCCCCATCCTGCTGACCGAAACCGTCAACGGCAGCCTCGCCGGGCTGGTTGCCGTGACCGCCGGGTGTGCTGTCATGGCCCCCGGTTTTGCCGTGTTGACCGGCCTGCTTGCCGGCGCCCTGGCCGCCTTTGGTGCCCGCCTGCTGCTGGCCCTGCGGCTGGATGATGTGGTGGGTGCGGTGCCTGTCCATGCCTTCGCCGGCGCCTGGGGCACCCTGGCCGCCGGATTGTTCTACGAAGGGGACCTGTTCAATCCGGAACGGATTACCGTGCAACTGCTGGGCATTGTGGTGGCCTTCGGCTGGGCCTTCTTCACGGCGCTGATCATGTACATGCTGGTCTCCATCCTGGCTGGCCTGCGAGCCCCGGCCTTGCACGAACAACGGGGACTCGATCTCAGCGAACATGCGGAAACCGGCTACCCGGAATTTCCCCACAACACCCCCTACAACGCTGACATGGCCACACAGATGGAGCCCCGTTCATGAGTCAGGAACTGCAACGCCGGCGCCGCGCCATCGTCACCGGCCTGACCCCCTACATGAACGAGCCGCTGCTACTGGAAGCCATCAGCCACTGGCAGGAACACTATGCGCAGCGGCCGCGCTTTTCTCTGCAGGGGTTCGTCACTGACCTGTGCCGGCTGTTCGATCTGGGAGAACGTCGTCACCAGATTCACATGAGCCTGGTGCAGGCCATGACGCTTTCCGACAGCGAACTGGCGGCCGACCCGATCGCCGCCAGCAGCCCCCGCGAGGGCGAACATCCCTGCACCCATGCGTTCGAAATACTGATGCGACACTTGTGGGACGGTCTCGGCAGGCAAGCCGCGGATCAGTTGCGTCTGGACCTGGCATCACAACTGCGAAGCAGCCACACACACCCGGAAGTTCGCCTGACCATGGAGTACTGGCTGCAGGCACCGGAGCGATCACTCAGCCCGCTCTCCCTGGCCAGCCTGCGCAAACAGCTCAACCGCACCTATGTGCTGCTGTGCGAGCGACTGGGGCCAGTGGAAGCGGACCGGCAACTCAAGGCCGCCTACCAGCGCAGCGTGCAGGAGCCGACGGTCAGTGATGCCATCAAGACACTGATGTGATCACAAAACGCCCCCGCCCCCCTGTGCCCCCTTCGTGGATCAGGTACCCTAGATCGCCATGTGTAAAGAAGAACAAAGCCTATCGACAACAGCACAGGGGCTCCCATGAAGCTTCACCACCAGATTTTTATTGCCATGCTGCTGGCTGCCCTGGCAGGCAGCCTGACCCACCCGGACACCACCCTGCTCGGCTTACCCCTGCTGGCCAGCTATGACCTGATCGGCAGCCTGTTCATCAATGCCCTGAAAATGGTGGTGGTGCCCCTGATCGTCACCGCCATCATCGGCGGCATTGTCGGGGTGGGCGACGGCAAGAATCTGGGACGCATGGGGCTCAAAACGGTGGCCCTGTACCTGACCACCTCGCTGATGGCCGTGCTGGTCGGGCTGATGGTCGTCAACCTGTTCACTCCCGGTGTCGTGGATGGCACCCCGGCCAAGGACATGCTTGGGCTCGCCAAGGACACAGACAATGTGCTGGCCAGCATTGAAGGACGTGGCGCCGGGGATTTCACCGAAATCCTCAAACAGATGCTGCCCCCCAACCTGATTGCCGCCGCCGCCAACGGGCAGATGCTTGGCCTGATCGTGTTTTCCCTGCTGTTCGGTTTTTTCCTGCGTACCGAAGACAGCCCTGCCGGCCAGAGCCTGCGCAACATCATCGAGGGTATCTACCAGGTGATCATCAAAATCACCATGCTGATCATCCGGTTCACGCCGCTGGGGGTATTCGGTCTGATCGCCGCCACAGTCACCCGCACCGGGCTGGATGCCATCGAGCCGCTGGCCTGGTTCTTCCTCACGGTAATCCTGGCTCTGGCCTTCCATGCTCTTGTCTTCATGCCGGCGCTGGTGTTCTTACTGGCCCGGCGCTCGCCACTGCGGCACCTGCAGGCCATGACCCCGGCCCTGCTGACCGCCTTTTCCTCGGCCAGCTCCGCCGCCACCCTGCCACTGACCATGGATTGTGTGCAGAAACGCTCCGGGGTCTCCAAGCGCAGCAGCAGTTTCGTGCTGCCCCTGGGCGCCACCGTGAACATGGACGGCACCGCCCTTTACGAATGCGTGGCGGCCATGTTTATTGCCCAGGCCTATGGCATGGATCTGTCGCTGGCGACACAATTCATGATTGTCATTACCGCCCTGCTGACCTCCATCGGGGTGGCCAGCATTCCTGCTGCCTCACTGGTGGCCATTACCGTGATTCTTGCCGCCATTGGCCTGCCAGCCGAGGCCCTGGGGCTGATTCTGGTCACGGACCGGGTGCTGGACATGTTCCGCACCGCCGTGAATGTCTGGGGGGACAGTGTGGTGACGGTGCTATTGGCACGCAGTGAAGGGGAAGAACAGGTACTCTCTCTGCCGGTGGCAGAGATGGAAGCACAGGCCCCCGAAAGGGCCCATATCGGGGAAGATCAGGGTTAGTGGCTGTAATGGTGGTCAAGACCATCCCAGTCACGCTTGAGACTCACTGCCGCGCTGGCCACCACTGGCACCATGGCCGCAAATGCCAGCATGGCAGTGAACAGCGTCTCGCCATTATCGGCAAGACCGGATACCAGCAGCATGGCGACGACAATGGTCAGCAAAAGTGCAGTGATATCCTTGAAAAGGCGAGAGTATGCAGTCATTGGTAACACTCCTCGAATCACTTAATAGTGAACACATGTTAACCTATAAGACCACCATGTCAACACTTGTTCACTTTTCGGGTTCGGAGTCGCCTTGAAACAGTCCCCCACCCTGCTGATCAACCATGCCTGCTCGGAGCTGGGTGCCGCCCTGGCAACCGCGGCAGCGCCCCGTTTTCGCCTGGCCCTGGCCAGCGACGACCGGCACCGTGGCAATGAAGCCTGCGCCGCCCTGCATCGCGAAGGCTGCGAAGCCCTGTTTCTGGAGTGCCAGCCCGGCAACGCCCGGGACTGTCAGCGTGGCGTGGAACGGGTATTGCGGCGCTGGAGCCAGCTCGACAGCGTCATCAACCTGCCCGCCTTTCTGTCGCTGGGTCCTTTCGAAGCCACTCGCTCCAGCGACTGGGAACACCTGATCTCCGCCCAGTTGCTGGATACGGTAAATCTTTGCCAGAGCGCCATCTCCGCCATGCGGCGACAGGAGCAAGGCGGTCGTATTCTCAATGTGGTGCCACAATTCGGGTTGCTGCCTGGGCCACTGAGTGCCGCCCAGAGTGCCACCAGCGCCGCCATCGTGGCGTTGGGCGAAAGCCTGCACAGCGAAGTGCACCACCGGGGCATTCATGTGAGCACTCTTGTACTTCCGCTCTATCAGGAAACACCGGGTTTCCTGCACACCTCCGATCCACTCACCGAAGCCCGCTTCCAGCGCAAGATCGCCCGTAGCCCGGTCACCCTGCCCGAGCTGGGCAAGGCACTACTGGAGGCGCTGGATAACGATGAGGTGGTTCAAACGGCCAGCCGCCATACCCATGAGCGGTGGCGACGCAAGCGCTGGTTCAGAAAACGCTGGGAACGGACAGTACGGGAGCTCGGGGCGAAGTACCGGCGCTAGCAAGCTGTTTGGGTGTCGCGGCCACACGGCCGCTCCCACAGTGTCACAGCCAAGGCCCACCACAAAGTCAGGCGTACTCTTCCACATAGCGCAGGGTATGGCGGTAATCGCCGGCCAGGGCATCATCCACTTTCGGTGCCACCAACGACACCAGCTTCTTGCCCACCAGCGGAACCGACGAGGTGAGCTCCACTTCGGTCTGCTGGATCGCCTGCTTCTCGCCATCGGCGCTCAGACGCATGGTACCGCCGATTTTCAGGGGCACATTCCCCAACTGAAAACGGTAGCGGGCCAGATACTCTCCGGCCTGGGAGGTGGGCAGCCAGAGGAACTCTGTCAGCAGGTCCGACTTCTCGGGGAGAAAGCGCCGGGCGAAGGCCGGTACCTTGTCGGTGCGGATCTCAATCGGCTGGACAATCTGTATCAACAGCCCCTCGGGGGTTTCGTCGAAGGCCTGAAAGCGATAATCGCTGACTTTCCCCCACTCAAAGCGTTTCTCGAAATAGGCCTTGCTGGTCATGATCTCGTACAACCGCGCCACACTGGTGGGAAACTCGCGATCAACCAATACCTTCATAACTACACTGTCTCCTGGCTTCTTGCCGACTGCTTCATCAATTGCAGCAACGGGGCAAGCTGGCGCTTTAAATCCGGCAGCGCATTCATCACCACACGGGTCTTGCCGGCCCGTAGCAGGGAAAGCGCCTGTTCAATCGTCAAGGCAGGCGTGTCTTTGTCCCGGGACAAGCTGGTGTCTGCCCCTTCCCCCAGGACGGTGCCCGGGCCCCGGCGACGCGCTTCCTTCATTCGTTCATCCAGAATTGTCTGAACCTGCCGCGGCATCATGCCCGTATGCAAGCTGGGCGCGTGTATCACCACGCTGAGCGGCAGGCGCTGTACCTGCCCACGAAACTGGAAGGCCAGCTTGTCGCTGACCTTGAGCATGCGTTCAACAAAACGGGCCGCGCCCGAAGGCCCTGCGCTGGGCAACAGCACGGTAAACTGCGCCACGCTGCTACGAGCCAGGGAATCTTCCTTGCGCACCACACTGCGCAACGACTGGGCCATTTTCATCAGCAGCATATCGGTTCGGCGTTTACCAAGCTGTACGAAAAGTTGATTGAATTGGTAAACCTCCAGTTGCACCACGGATAGCGGATACTGCTGGCGCGTGGCCAGTGCCAGTTCTTGTTTCATCCGGTGTTGGAGATAGCGACGATTGCCCAGCCGGGTGAGCGGGTCGATCATCGCCTGTTTGGCCAGTTCCTTGCGTTCCTGCTGGTAGTTCGCATGGGCACGTGCCCGGGCCAGCAGGTCGGTGGAATTGAACGGCTTGCTGATAAAATCGGTGCCGCCCAGGCGCAGGGCTTCCGCCCGGGCCTCTTCGTCGTTTTCCGCCCCGGTGACAATGATCACCGGCAGGCCGGCGATACCCTCTTCGTCGCTGGTGCGAATGGTCTTGAGCAACTCGAAGCCATCCATTTCCGGCATGGCCAGGTCAGAGAACACCACACTGATCGCCGGGTTGTGGCAGATCATCTCCCAGGCCTGGACGCCGTTTTCGGCCACTTCCACCTGGAAGGTCCCGCCCAGCATCTTGTCTGCCGCCATGCGCATGACCTTGGAGTCATCGACAAATAGCAGCAGCGGTTTATCCGATTTATCCATGTGCCCCCATTTCCCTAGTCGCCACTGACAGCGCCCCTTTCGGGCCCGGCTCCCTGCCCCGGACATAGCCGTACAACCGGGAGCGGCGCTGGCAGAAATCCCCCCGCGCAATGGCAGGCAAATAATGTTCGTTCAACAAGTGGCCCGGCCGGTCAGCCAGGCAGTAGACCTTGCCGGCCGTGCTGTCCAGATGGGACAGGATGCCGATCTGTGCCAGGTAGTCCCGGCCATTGGCAAAATGCTCCACATAGGGCACCGGGTGCCCCGCCGCCAGGGTCAGTTGTGGGTCGATTTCCAGGCTGTCCGCCACCCCGCCGATGCAATAGATTTCCAGCTTCTTTACCAAAGGGCGGGCATGGGGATTACGCAGCAGCTTGCGCACGATGTAACTGGCAACGATGGTGCCCTGGGAGTGACAGACCAGCACTACCTGATCATTCTTTTCCAGTGCCTCTACCAGAATGTTCAGCGCGGGTCTGGACAGTTTGCCGTCCTTGCGCAGGGTGCGCGCGGTAATAGATTCGGCCACATCCCGCACCAGCCCCCAGGTGGGGGTATGGATCAGGTGGACAGGCCGCTGGAACAGGCGCGCAATTTCACTGGCATTGAGTATGGCCACCGGCGCGGCCGTCCCCATACCGTTAATGAAAAACCAGCGCGAGCTGGTGATTTCGCGGGTGGCGCGGGACGGATGGCAAACCAGGGTTCCCTGGCTAACGGATTCCCGGGTGGCCGGCACCAGTAGCTGGGCCAGTGACAGCAACGCGTCACCACGGCTGGCATAGGACGACCAGGACAGCTCCGAGCGGATCCCCGGTTCACGCCCCAACGGCCAGACCATGCGCGGAATATCCGCGGCATGGGTCAGGCTCAGCCGAATATCGCGGCGAATGGCGGAGCGATTGTCCACCAGGCGACGAAGCCACTGTCGGGTGCGATGCCACATGGGTATGCCCAGGTCGAGTAGCGGCCATGGCCCGGGGCCGGCAGCTACGACAAAAATAGCAGAGATGGCTTAACAGTACGTCGAAATGCGGTGCATTTCCAGCATCAATCGCGAAAGTCGGCACTTTCAAAATGAGGGAAATCAGTGAGTTATTGACATTTTCTAGAAAAAGGGTGTCGCCGGTATTGCTCCTCACCACGGCGAAAAAGACGGGGCCGGGCCACGGCCCGCCCCTGATCAAAGCGGGCCCGGCGGCACAAACACCGAACCCGACCAGGAAAGAGGATCAGACGAAATACATCAGCAACCATTCAGCGATCAATGCCGGCTTGTCTTCGCCTTCGATTTCCACGCTGAAGGAAAATTTCAGCAGCCACTGTCCGTCGCGTTTTTCGGTGGCATCAAGCAGAGTGGCTACCGCGCGAATCCGCTTGCCTTCCTTCACCGGCGCCATGAAACGCAGCTTGTCGAAGCCGTAATTCATGGCCATCTTCATGCCGCGCGGCATCAGGAAGTCATCAATGGACGCCTGCAGGTACGGCAGTAGTGACAGGGTGAGATAGCCGTGCGCGATGGTGGTACCGAAAGGCGTGTTTTTGGCCTGCTCCGGGTCCACATGGATGTACTGGTGGTCCAGGGTGGCATCGGCAAAGGCGTTAATGCGGTCCTGGTCTATCTGGAACCAGTCTGACGTACCCAGTTCCTTGCCCACGAATTCCTGCAACGATGCAGCCTCGACCACTTTCATTATTGAGCTCCTCGCATTCTGTTTTTCGCAGCTTAACGAGGAGCCAATGGATGGCACCATGACACTTTGGCCAAGGCTGTCGACGGTGCTGGTGCTTTTGGTCAGTCCGGCTGATGGCTGTCGAGAAAAGCCTCGATCGCTTCCCCGACCTCAGCCGGCGACTCCATATGCAAGTGATGGCGCCCTTCCAGTCTGATCACCTGGATGTCCTTCACCCACTGCAGCCGGTGGTCGAACATGCCGTTGCCGCCCATGCCCTGCTGCCCGACGATCAGGCATACCGGTGCCTGGATTGCCTGCAGAAACCCCTGCACCTGTTCCTCGGTCAGGCGCAGCGAGGAGGTGAGGCGCAAGCGGCTGTCAGCGCGCCAGGTCCAGCCCCCCTCAACCGCCATCAACCCCCGCTCTACCAACAGGGCCGAAGCCTCGTGGCTGAGACCACCAAAACCCTTGGTGCGCGCTTCAATGGCATCGGCGATCTCGGCATACACCGGCTTCTTCTTGGTCGGCAGCGCAGCCATGTCGTCCAGTGCCTGACGCAGGGTCTTGCCCACCTCTTCCCCTTTGGTGGTGGGCGGCCCCAGCCCTTCAATTAGCACCAGGCGGGACACTCGTTCCGGGCAGGCGGCGGCGAACAGGCAGGCGATACCTGCCCCCATGGAGTGCCCCATGAGGGTAAAGCGTTGCCAGCCCAGCTCATCGGCCACCGCCAGAACGTCGCGCACATGATCGACCAGGTGAGTGACCACATGATCCGGTCGATGATCGGAATGACCATGGCCGGAAAAATCCAGCGCCACCATGGGCCGATGCCACCGCCGGGCCAGGGGCACGAACGAGGCGGCATTATCCAACCAGCCATGCAGGGCCAGCACCGGTTCACCTTCTCCCTCCCACTGCAGGGCCGCGAAGGTCTGACCATGAATCTGAAACTGCCGTTCGTGTGCTTTCATGCGCTGACCTCGCGAGGCTCCAGTTCAGTCAGCAATTCCCGAAATAGCGCCAGCGTAGCCTCCGGTTTTTCCAGCGGATACATGTGGCTGCCCTCGGCAATGCGATGGAGCATCCGGTGACGGCGCGCAATACGCTTGGCGCTATGCAGGAAAGGCGACGGGGAGCCGCGACCGGTGACAATGGCGCCGGGCACTTTCAGCCTGGGCAGCCGGGTGGCGGCGGTGGGCGTGTGGCGGAAAATGGCCACTTCCACCTCCGGCCGGAAGCGCAGACGCCAGCCCCCTTGCCAGGGTTCCAGCCCAGCCTTGAGGTAATCCTGGAGACAGCGGGGATCAAAGGCGCGGAACAACCCGCGGGACTGGAAATAGCTTTCCACCGATTCCCAGTCCGGCCAGAAATCCAGCCGCCCCTGGCTCTTGCCCGCCGGCGTCACCCGGTCCACCTGTCCAGCCAGCTTGGCCAGATCAATCATCACGCCCTGCCAACCGTTCATCATCGGCGGGTCCAGCATGACCAGGGAGGAAAACCACTGCGGATGACGCTGGGCCACCAGGTACATGAGCACCGCCCCCAGCGAATGACCAGCGCCCACAATCGGTTTGGGAAAATCCGCCAGCTGGGCCTCCAGCTCCAGGCTGAGGCTGTGCCACTGGGCATCCACCGGATAGGCCGGGTCGTGCCCGACCCGGTCCACCACAAAGAGGTCGTATTCATCACGCAAAGGCGCCAGAAAGGTATCGTAGCTGTGGCCGGGTATGCCGTTGGCGTGGGCAAACGCCAGAACCTGTTTCTGACCGGAAACTGCAGACATGATGTCTCCCGTGGCGAAAAAAGACACATCATAGCGGCATCTGTTGACCTCAAGCCATGTCCGAAAGCGCCATATCCTTGCCTGCCTTTGCCTATTGGTATTCGTGTACAATTGCGCGATCAAGGAGGCGCTATGACCCTGATTTCATTCAATATCAATGGCATTCGCGCGCGCCTGCACCAGTTGCAGGCCGTGATCGACAAGTACCAACCGGCCCTGATCGGCCTTCAGGAAACCAAGGTCCACGACCCGGAATTCCCCGAACAGGCCGTTCGTGACATGGGTTATCACCCCTACTATTTCGGGCAGAAAGGCCATTACGGGGTGGCATTGATCACCCGTGAGCCACTGGAATCCGTGGAATACGGTTTTCCCACCGATGACGACGATGCCCAGCGGCGCATGATCATCGGCACCCTGCGTCACAAAGACGGCACCCCTATCACCGTGCTCAATGGTTACTTCCCCCAGGGGGAAAATCGTGATCACCCGGTAAAATTTCCGGCCAAAAAGAAATTTTACGAAGACCTGCAAACCTACCTGGAAACCCGTCTGCAACCGGAGCAGCAAGTGGCAGTAATGGGGGATTTCAATATTTCCTCCACGGACCGGGACATTGGTATCGGCGAAGCCAATCGCAAGCGCTGGTTGCGCGAAGGCAAGACCAGCTTCCTGCCAGAAGAGCGGGAATGGTGGGAGCGCCTGATCGGCTGGGGCCTGGTGGACACCTTCCGCCACCAGAACCCGGAAACCAATGATATCTTCTCCTGGTTCGACTACCGCTCTCGCGGCTTCGAACGCGAGCCACGTCGCGGCCTGCGCATTGACACCGTACTGGCCAGCCGCCCCCTGCTGGAGAAGCTGGACACCACCGGCGTCGACTACGATATCCGCAGCATGGAAAAACCCTCCGACCACTGCCCGGTGTGGGCACGGTTCAACGGCTGAGCGGCATGAAGATCAGGCTTCATCCAGAGAAACTCAGGGCCAATCTGGACACCCTCGGTTTTGCCATCGATCTGTTCATGATCGGTCTGGTGATTCTCAACCTGGGCCTGATCCTTTTCGACTGGCTGTTCCAGGTGCCCCCCGTACAGAACCTGCTGGCCACCTGGCTGCCGGCCTTCCATGCCTTCTACCGCGACACCATTCACAGCGATTTTCTGTTCTATGACCTGTGTTTCGTGGCGGTCTACCTGACCGAATTCGTGATCCGCTGGATCGTGGCCATTGCCCGCAAGAGCTACCACCGTTGGTTCTTCTACCCCTTCGCCCACTGGTATGACCTGCTGGGCTGTATTCCCGTGGGCAGTTTCCGCTGGCTGCGTGTATTGCGGGTGGTATCCCTGCTGATACGCCTGCAGCGCATGGGCATCGTGGACCTGTCGCAGACCTGGCTAGGCCAGACGATCATCAAGTACTACCGGATCGTGGTCGAGGAAATCTCGGATCGGGTGGTCATCAATGTACTCAGCGGCGCCCAGCAGGAACTGGGCAGCGGCAGCCCGCTATTACACCGCATCGAATCCCAGGTGCTGGTCCCCCGGCAGGAGCAACTGGTCAGCTTCGTCGCCGCTCGTATTGCCACTGCCACCCAGAAAAGCCACAGCCAGTACCGCGACCAACTGGCCACCTATTTCGCCCACCTGACCGATGAGTCCATCACCCGCACCCAGGCAGGGCGTCGGCTAGCGGCCATTCCCGTGGCCGGTCCGCGGGCCATTGCCCTGCTCGGAGATGCGGTTCGCGAGACCGGCAGCGCCTTTGTGGACCAGTTGGTGGACGACCTGGCCTCCCCTGCCAACCGGCCGCAGCTTGAGCAGCTACTGCACGATTTGATCGGCGCCGCCAAGGGCAATGGGGAGCAACTGGACAGCCTGATTCGAGACACCCTTCTGGACGTGCTGGAGCAGGTCAAAGCCCAGATTGCCGTTCAGCAGTGGAAGCTGGAAGAGCAAGACGCCCCCGAAAAAAGTTGATACTATCGTTTAGGATTAAAGTCTCAGATTTATGGTTAACCGGATCACACGATGAGCGCCACTGCCGAGAGTCCCGACGACAGTATCGACCTGCCCCGTTCCAAAGTGTTGCTGGTGGATGACACCCCCCAGAACCTGGTGGCGCTGGAAGTCGTGCTCGAGGACCTGGACTGTGATCTGGACAGCGTCACCAGCGGCAATGCCGCCCTGGCGAAGCTGCTCAAGGAAGACTATGCACTGGTGTTGCTGGACGTGCAGATGCCGGAAATGGATGGCTTTGAAGTAGCTGGTATCATGCGCTCCCATCAGCGCACCCAGAATGTGCCGATCATTTTTGTGACCGCCATCTCCAAGGAAACCCGCTTTGTGCAACAGGGTTACCGCAGTGGTGCGGTAGACTACCTGTTCAAGCCCATTGACCCCCAGTTACTGCAAAGCAAGGTCAGCTTTTTCCTCGGCCTGGACCAGCAGAAAAAACGGCTGGAGGCCAAACTGGCCCGGGCCCGCTTGTCCGAGGCGCAGATGAAGGCAATGTACGGCGAGCAACCCGAATAAATCACCACGGCACGGTCAGGAAGACCCGATAACAATAACGATGGCTATCAGACTCCCCGGTTATCGCATCACCGAACGCCTTGGCAAGGGCGGTATGGCCCATGTGTTCCTGGCCACCCAGAACTCTTTCGAACGCCAGGTCGCCATCAAGATCCTGACCCCCTCTCTGGCCCTGGAACCACGATTTGCCGAGCGCTTCATGCACGAAGCCCGCACCGTTGCCAGCCTCAACCACCCGCACATTGTGCCGGTCTACGATGTGGGCGAGCACGAGGGCTACTACTACCTGAGCATGGAATACGTCACCGGTGGCAGCCTCAAACAGCGCATCCACAATGGCATGGAACCTGCCGACGCGGAAACCGTGCTGCGCCAGTTGGCCAGCGCTCTGGACTATGCCGGCCAGCACGGCTTTATCCACCGCGATGTGAAACCCGACAATGTACTGTTCCGCGCCGACGGCTCCGCCCTGCTGATGGATTTTGGAATCGCCGCCAACGTGCTGCGAGATTCCGGCGTTACCCAGAGCCGGACCATCATGGGCACCCCCAAGTACATGAGCCCGGAACAGCACCGCTCCCAGGGGCTCACCCCACAATCAGACCTCTACTCACTGGGCTGCGTGTTTTATGAAATGCTCACTGGTGAACCGCCCTACAAGGCCGAGGATAGCGGCAGCATGGGCCTGGCCCATTTGCGCGACCCGATCCCCCTGCTGCCGCTGAAACTGCGTCATTACCAGCCGCTGATCCGGCAACTGCTGGCCAAAAGCCCTGCCGACCGACCGGAAAGTGGCAATGCGGTTATCGAAGCGCTGGCGGATCTGGCACCACCCCCGGAGCACTACAGCAAGGGCAAATCCCGTTACCGCCCCCAGGAAAGCGGGCTTACTGCCCCCCTGGCACCGAGACTGCGCCTGAAGGAATCCAAGGCAGGAATGAGCTGGCGAGGCAGCCTTTACCAGTACGACATCTATCTGGTGGCCGATGATTTCGAGCAGTTCCAGTCCCACTTCCCGGTGCTGCGTTCCGCCCTGCTCGATTGGCACCAGCAGCGCGGCAGCCGCTGCAAGGCGGTCACCATCAAGGCCACACTGCATCCCTGGATCAGCGGCCGGGTAAAACAGTACCTGCGCGACCTGCGCCGGGCGGAAGGGCTGGAGTTTCTGGGCCGGATTCCCATACTGCTCAACCTGGTGGCGGCGGACGGCGAACCCATCGAACGCCTGGCCTGGGGGCCGGAGACGGAAACCGGCTAAAAGGATCTTGCTGGACAGGGGCTCTTCAAAAAGAAGAGCCCGACTTCCCTGCGTGTCATTCCCGTCTTGCAGGCATAAAAAAAGCACCAACCAGGGTTGGTGCTTAATTCTGCCTAAGTTTGCGACGCAAGGAGACATCGCATTCCCCCCTTAGGTCGTGGTTCCGATGGCACCACCTCAGGAGTCTGCCATGCGTTCAGGCGCCATCGACTTTCACACTAGGCCAATCCGAAAGGCACGCCCAGCGCATAACGTCGAACGGTACAGGAAAGGGTACTGGGGGTAGCAAAGCCGCGACCAGCGGCGTAGGGCGGGCACTGCCCGCCATGGTTATCGGCCAGAGATGGATTCGCCAGGGCTGCGCAGCCAGAGCAGTCGGGCGCCGTCGGCGGCGGCCACGTCCACATCCAGGCAAGCGACGGTGCCCACATTGAACGCTACCCGCTGTGCGCTGCCGGTCCAGAAGGCGGTGAGCTGGGCCACCAGCGGCATATGGCTGACCAGCACACTATTGTCACGGGGCGGGTTTTGCAGCAGCCAGTCCAGCAGTTGCCGTGGGCTGGCTTCGGGTACCAGGTGATCGCAGTCTACCCGCGCCAGGCCACCGTATACCTGTTCAATGCAGTCCGCTGTCTGTTGGGCGCGCAGATAGGGGCTGACCACCAGACCACCGATTTCGATACCGCTGTCGCGCAGGGTCTGCCAGTGCGCCAGCAGGGCCGCTTGCCCTGTCTCGGTCAGGGGGCGCAGGGCATCGGTTTCCGCATGGGACACCGCCTGGCCATGGCGGCTGATGTAGAGTTTCATTCACTGGCTCCGGCTAGCTGGAACTCCACGTCATGTTTGTACTGGCCACTCATCAACTGCTGGATGACCAATTCAAGCGGCTGCTCGTGATAGACGATCTGGTAGAGCGCGGTTGCCAGCGGCATGTACACGTCCAGTTCCGCCGCCTTGTCCGCCACCAGCTTGATGGTGTTGATGCCCTCGGCAGTCTGGCCCAGGCTTTCCACTGCTTCCTGCAGGCTCTTGCCCTGGCCAAGCTGGTAGCCCACCTGGTAGTTGCGCGACAGCGAGGATGTACAGGTGGCAATCAGGTCCCCGACCCCGGACAGGCCCAGGAAGGTCATGGGGTTAGCGCCCAGCTCCACCGCAAAGCGGCTCATTTCCGCCAGGGCGCGGGTAATCAGGAAACTGCGGCTGTTTTCGCCCACACCAATGGCGGCGGCCATGCCTGATGCCACAGCGTAGATATTCTTGAGGGCACCGCCCAGTTCCACGCCATAGATATCCGGGTTGTCATAGACACGGAAATAATCGCAGCTGAGCGCATCCTGCACGGTCAGCCGCAGCGCCTCGTCGGGGCTGGCGATCACGGTGCCGGTAAACTTCTGCTCCACGATTTCCTTGGCCAGGTTGGGGCCGCTGAGTACGCCGATACGGGTATGAGGCCACTGCTGGTGCAGCAGTTCGCTCATCAGGAGAAAGCCATCGGCATAGATGCCCTTGGTGCAGCTGATAACCAGGGTATTATCCGGCACCCACTGGCGGGCTTGCTGCAGTACATCCACAAATGCCTTGCTGGGGATGGCCACGAACACCATGGTAGCCTGATGTAGCGCCTCTTCCAGGCTATCCGTGGCGGTGACCTCGTCGGGCAACTCGGCGCCGGGCAGATAACGGCTGTTTTCCCGGTCCACATTAATGGCTGCCGCGGTTTCCGGATCACGCACCCACAGGTTTACGTCGTAACCATTGGCAGCAAGGATACTGGCCATGGCGGTACCAAAACTGCCGCCACCCAGGATCGCGGTTTTATGCTTGTTCTGCGTCATTAGGAACGCCTTGTTTACTGCTTTGGGGGCATCATAAGCGCCCATCGAAGCAGAGACAACGGAAGCCTCATCACGCCTGGATCGAAACCCCTGCAGGAGCGCCTTTTGAGGCGCGAAGCAAATCGGCGCTCCTACAGGGAGGTATTACAACGCTCTGGCAAACAGCTGGTGCATTCGCCGCGCGGTTGCTGCGGGATCTTTCGGTAACTGGCCTTCGGCCAGCATGGCCTGGTCCAGCAACAGGGCGGCCAAATCGTTAAAGCGATCCCCCTCTTCCACCGCCTCCAGGGACTTGAGCAGCTCGTGTTCCAGGTTCACTTCCAGTACCGGCTTGTTTTCCGGTACCGGCTGGCCCGCCGCTTCCAGCATGCGACGCATCTGGGGGCCAAGCTGATCTTCGGCCAGCACCAGGCAGGCCGGAGAATCCACCAGCCGGCCAGTGGCACGCACCGCTTCCACCTGCTCGGCCAGGCTGTCCTTGAGCCGCTGGATCAGCGGATGGTCATTATCCTTTTCGCTGTCGGTCTCCAGATCCAGTTCGCCACGGGCGGCATTGACCAGCTTGGTATCCTTGTAGCTGTCCAGATAGCTCACCATCCATTCGTCCACCGGATCGGAGAGCAGCAGCACATTGATGCCCTTCTTGCGGAAGACTTCCAAATGCGGGCTCTGCTGTGCCGCTGAGGGGGTGTCTGCCAGCAGGTAGTAGATCTTGTCCTGGTCCGCCGGCTTGTGCTCCAGATAATCATCCAGAGAGGTGGTGACGCTGTCCGGCTTTTCACTGGTGGCAAAACGCAGCAAGGCGGCAATGGCTTCCTGGTTTTCCCGGTCCTCGGCAATACCTTCCTTGAGTACCTGTCCGAACTGGCTCCAGAAAGTGGCGTATTTTTCCTCATCGTTGCCGAGTTTTTTCAGCATCTGCAGGACACGCTTGGTCAGCGCCGAACGGATCTTTTGTACCGGCCCGTAATCCTGCAGCAGTTCACGACTCACATTGAGGGGCAGATCCGGGGCATCGATAACGCCCTTGATGAAACGCAGGTATTGGGGCAGGAACTGCTCGGCATCATCCATGATGAAGACGCGCTGTACATACAGCTTCAGACCCCGGTTGGCTTCTCGGTGGTAAAGATCAAACGGTGCACGGGCGGGAATGTAGAGCAGGCTGGTGTATTCCAGCTTGCCTTCCACCTTGTTGTGACTCCAACTCAGCGCATCCTGGAAATCATGGCTGATGTGTTTGTAGAAGCTCTGGTATTCCTCGTCACTGATTTCCTGACGGGGACGCTGCCACAAGGCAGTAGCGGAATTGAGGGTTTCCGTTTTTTCTTCGCCCTCTTCCTTGCCCTCTTCGGCCGGGCTAACCAGTGTGATCGGGAAGGCCACATGGTCAGAATACTGATGTACCACCTGACGGACCTTGAAAGGGTCCAGGAAGGTTTTGGCATCGTCACGCAGGTGCAGGATGACGGCGGTACCACGTTCGGTCCGTTCGATGGTTTCTACGCTGAATTCGCCCTGGCCGTCACTTTCCCAACGCACAGCCTGGTCAGAACCGGCCTTGCGGCTTTCCACCGTTACCTTGTCGGCAACGATGAAAGCGGAGTAAAAGCCCACCCCAAACTGGCCGATCAGTTGGGCGTCCTTCTTTTTATCACCACTGAGTGAGGCCAGAAACTGTTCCGTACCGGACCGGGCAATGGTGCCCAGGTTTTCAATGACCTCGCCTTCATCCATGCCGATACCGTTGTCGGCGATGGTCAAGGTGCCGGCCTGCTTGTCGATGCGCAGGGTAATACGCGGTTCGCTGTCATCCGCCATCAGCTCCGGCTGATCGAGAGCCGCGAAGCGCAGCTTGTCGCAAGCATCCGAGGCATTGGAGATCAGTTCACGGAGAAAAATTTCCCGGTTGCTATACAGGGAATGGATCATCAGGTGAAGCAGGCGGGATACTTCGGCCTGAAAGCCATGGGTTTGTTTTTCTGTGGACACGGCCAACTCCTGGTCTGTGTTGATGACCCGAAGAAAATAGGGGCTGCCGGACTGATTTCAAGGGGGAAGAAACAGGCTATTGTCGGATCAGATGCGCCAGCGCGGATGTCAGGTCCGGGTAGCGGAACAGAAAACCCTGCTGTTCCAGGCGCCGGGGGTAAACGCACTGCCCCCCCAGCAACATGGTCGACTGCTCTCCCAGCCCCAGCTTGAGCGCCACCGGTGGCACTCGCAGCATCGCCGGGCGCTTCACGGTTTTCGCCAGAGTATGATGGAATTCCCGCTGGGTGACCGGGGCCGGCGCCGTGGCATTGAAGACACCATCAATACCCGGTGTTTCCAGGGCCCTGACCAGGATTGCCACCATGTCATCAATGTGGATCCAGCTCAGCCACTGGCTGCCATCACCGAGCATGGCGCCCAGCCCCATGCGATAGACCGGCAGCAGTTTTCCCAGCATGCCGCCATCACGGCCAAGCACGATGCCGGTACGGATCAGGCATAAACGCACGCCCTGCCTGGAGACGGGTCTGGCCGCCTGTTCCCAGGCATCGCAGAGCAGATAGCCGAAATCCCGCTTGCGGGCCGCACTGTCCTCGGTCAGTTCCGCATCACCGGCATCGCCATAAAAGCCCACGGCGGAACCGGATGCCAGCACCGCCGGCTTCCTCTCCAGCCGGGATACCAGGGCCACCACTGCATTGGTCACGCCGATGCGCGAATCAAACAGCACCTTCTTGCGTCGTTCGGTCCAGCGACCGGCAAACAGGTTTTCGCCAGCCAGATTGACGATACCGTCCACCAGTTCGTCACTGGCAATATCGTCCAGAGAGCCAATCACCCGGGCCTCTTCCGGCAACAGCCTGGCAGCCTTGCGCGGCCGCCGGCTGAGCACAATCAGTTCATGGCCATGCGCCGCCAGTCGACGGCACAGATGCTGTCCGATAAAACCGCTGCCACCCGTTACCAGTATCTTCAACGTGCCTCCTCGAGAGTCTGCACACTTTCCAGGTCGTAGAAGTACTCCATATTGCCCGCGCCCATCGGCACGCTCAAGGTCAGGTGGTCCTGCTCCACTGCCTGCAGAATACCGGTACGTTGGGGTATGTCGTCGGCAGTAATAGTCACTTTTTTTCCTACCAGCGGCCGGTATTCCACGGCTTTGCCGCTCTCTGCGTCATCGCTGGCGTTACTGGAGCGACCACTCCAGCTGGACGGCGCTTGCTGCTCCGGTTCGGGAGCGGGGGCAGTTTCCGGGGCTGGCTCGGCTTTCTCCTCATCGACGACATCCACCCGCTGTCCATCGGCCAGTGTCAGGGATTTCAGTTCTTCTGCGGAGACACTGCGTTCCACATTACCACTGCCCACATTCATCACCAGCCAGAGGCGGTCACCGCTGACACGACGCAAGACCCCTTCCAGTTTTCTGCCGCTGTACAGCTCGAGCGCCACACTCTTGTCTGTATAGGCCACAAGTTCCGGGAAGGTGGCAGAAATTGGAGGCTGGGTGGCCGTCTTCTCTTCCTCCTCCTGCTGCTGAGCCAGGGTGACAAGTTCGGCGCTGCCTTCCCGGGGCGGTGTCACGACCCGGGTCTCCATGGAGCCCGGGGTGACGGCCCAACCCACATCGCTTTTCTCCAGCCGCACATGGCGCTGTTCCACGGCACCACTGCTCAACGCCACTCGGGACATGACCTGGCCGGTACCTTCAGAACGGCGCAACTGCACATGCTCGGCCTCGACCTCATCCAGCGCACCTTCCGGGAACTGCGTCACCAGGTATTGTTCGGCTACATAGGCCAGGGTGTCTTCATGGTCGAAGTGCAGGTCCACTTCGCCATTGCGATAACGCAAGTGATTGGAGTGGGCGGTAAAATCCCCCGCCAGGTAACTCTTGAAACTGTCCGGCATCACCAAGACCAGAGAGCCGGAAAGCTGACTGGCATCCAGAGGTGCCAGAGCCAACTCCATACGGTAGCCACTTTCAAAAATCAGCGTTTCAGGAAAATCCTGCCCTTCCGGCTTCCAGGACATGTGCACCACAGGGGCATCCTGATCGGCCGGCCCCACCAGCAAGGTACGCCGTTCGGTAATCTCCTCCGGTTGCCAGCCAAGCAGAATTCGCACTTCCAGATCGGACAGGAAGTCTTCGCCCTGGCTGAGGGTCAACACTCCGTCAATCAAGGCTACCCGGTCGTAACGGAACGGTTCGCCATGGAGTCGCCCGGACAGGGGTTTGCCTTGACCTTTCACCACCAGCAAGGCCGCTTCTTCCGAACTGACAAACGCCGTACTACTGGCCATCTGGTTGCCACGCAGTACCTGTCCGGTGGTCTGCCCACTCTGGCTGCCAATGGGATGCTGTTCAAAGGCCTGGTTCATCATGGCCCACAGGGCAATGCCCACCGCCGCCGTCAGCACCGAGGCGACCCGCGCCAGTGCCCACCAGCGATAATCCTCCCAGTTCTTCTGGACCTGGCCCAGGCTGGCCAGGGGCACCAGGAAAAATACGGCACTGTGGTTACGCTGGCTGGCCTCGTGCATCAGCCCAAGCGTACTGATAATGATTCCACTCACCCCGATAATGATCAGCAGTTCCGCCATCTTTTTATTCTCTCTGTCCGGGCCATCCGTACCAGGCTGGCAATTGGCCCCACTTTACAAAGCTGACGCCAGGCATTCCAGCACTTAAGTGACTGATTTTTATGTCTCCCTTCCGGCCATGACCTGTTTCACATTCCCCTGCCCCCAACAGGCTGCTGAACAGCCTTCAGCCCCAGGGGGCCAAACAGCCAACGACCGTCCAAAAGCGATTGTCACACCGTTTATCACAGGAAATAAAAAAAAACTTGTAAGCGCCAAAGTCAGACGATATATAGGCGCTGAGGACATTGGGAAACCGGGGGACCGGACCTGATTGCCCGATAAGGAATCGCTTGTTCGGCTTGCGCTTTCTATTACAGCGAATGTTCAAGTCACGATATGGCGGTTTCTTCTACCTGGTTGTTTAAGGAGGTCAGATACAGGAGGCCACCATGAGTAACCGTCGTAGCGAGCAAGACTTTGATTCGGAAGATCTGCTGATGAATGAAGATTTCGATATCGTAGATGACGACGTGGAAGAGGAAGAGCAGGAAGAGCGCAGTGCGCGCAGCCGAGCCTTCAACATGGACATGCGTCACCGCATCGAGGATCGTCTGGAGGAGCGTCGTCTGCGAAAGGAGCTCAACGAATACGAGTTCTTTGAACTGGACGATGACGTCCTGCATTGATAAAAAAGGCCGGCTAATTGCCGGCCTTTTTTATTCTCAGCAGACGGGCCTTACCAGCCTGTCGCTTCCTTGACCGCCTCGCCAATGGCTGCCGGGTTGCGGACGGTTTTCACGCCAGCCGCTTCCAGCGCGGCAAATTTCTCGTCCGCCGTGCCCTTGCCGCCGGCAATGATGGCGCCAGCATGGCCCATGCGCTTGCCCGGAGGCGCGGTAACACCCGCGATATAGCTGACCACCGGCTTGGTCACGTGCTCCTTGATGTAGGCAGCGGCTTCGTCTTCCGCCGTCCCGCCGATTTCCCCCACCATGACGATGGCTTCGGTCTGCGGGTCGTTCTGGAACAGTTCCAGCGCGTCGATGAAGGTGGTACCCGGAATCGGGTCACCACCGATACCGATGCAGGTGGACTGGCCGAAGCCCAGCTTGGTGGTCTGGTTCACGGCTTCATAGGTCAGGGTACCGGAACGGGACACGATGCCGACCTTGCCCGGCTTGTGAATGTGACCGGGCATGATGCCAATCTTGCATTCACCAGGGGTGATAACACCCGGGCAGTTCGGACCGATCAGGCGCACACCGCCCTTGCGGGTGATGTATTCCTTCACGTACAGCATGTCCAGAGCGGGAATGCCCTCGGTGATGCAGACGATCAGCTCGATGCCCGCATCCGCCGCTTCCAGGATGGAGTCCTTGCAGAACGGTGCCGGCACGTAGATCACGCTGGCAGTGGCGCCGGTTTCCGCCGCGGCTTCGGCCACGGTGTTGAACACCGGCAGGCCCAGATGCGTCTGGCCACCCTTGCCCGGTGTCACACCACCGACCATTTGGGTGCCGTATTCAATCGCCTGCTCGGAATGGAAGGTACCCTGGCTGCCGGTAAAGCCCTGGCAGATAACCTTGGTGTTCTTGTCGATCAATACGCTCATGCGGCACCTCCAACGGCTTTCACTACTTGCTCGGCAGCATCATCAAAACTTTCTGCGGCGATGATGTTCATGCCGCTCTCGGCCAGCTTCTGAGCACCCAGTTCGGCGTTGTTACCTTCAAGGCGAACCACCACTGGCACGGTCACGCCCACTTCTTCCACGGCGCCGATAATGCCGTCGGCGATCAGGTCGCAGCGAACGATGCCACCGAAAATATTCACCAGCACCCCCTTCACCTGATCATCGGAAAGAATGATCTTGAACGCTTCGGTAACACGCTCCTTGGTCGCGCCACCGCCAACGTCCAGGAAGTTGGCCGGCGCACCGCCTTTGAGCTTCACCAGGTCCATGGTGCCCATGGCCAGGCCAGCACCGTTGACCATGCAGCCGATGTTGCCATCCAGCGCCACATAGTTGAGATCCCATTCCGCCGCACGGCGCTCGCGCTCGTCTTCCTGGGACGGATCGTCCAGGGCCTTGATGTCGGCATGACGGTACAGCGCAGAGCCATCCACATTGATCTTGGCATCCAGGCAGTGCAGATCGCCCTGCTCGGTGATCACCAGCGGATTCACTTCGATTAGCGCCAGGTCTTTATCGACAAACAGCTTGGCCAGGCCCACGAAGATTTTGGCGAACTGGTTGACCTGCTTGCCTTCCAGCCCCAGCTGGAAAGCGATTTCACGGGCCTGGTAAGGCTGAGCGCCCACCAAAGGGTCGATTTCGGCACGCAAAATCTTTTCCGGGGTTTCTTCCGCAACAGTCTCGATATCAACGCCACCTTCGGTGGAAGCCATGAAAACCACCCGACGGCTGGCACGATCCAGTACCGCACTCAGGTACAGTTCCTTGGCAATATCGGTGCAGGTTTCCACCAGAATCTTGGAAACCGGCTGGCCATGCTCGTCGGTCTGGAAGGTCACCAGATTCTTGCCCAACCATTGCTTGGCAAAGTCCGCAGCTTCTTCCGCACTGTCCACCAGCTTCACGCCGCCGGCTTTACCGCGGCCACCCGCGTGTACCTGGGCCTTTACGACCCACTTGTCACCACCAATTTCCTTGGTTTTGGCTGCGACCTCTTCAGGAGTATCGCAAGCGAAACCGGTAGAAACTGGCAGACCATAATCAGCAAAAAGCTGCTTTGACTGATATTCATGGAGATTCATGCCAATACTTCCATTCTGTTGAATGATTTGGCGCCCTTGCGGGCGCCGTTTTTCGCTGCCGTTCTACGCCGTCACTTCTTGCGGCGACGCTGCGCCACATGAATGGCTTTATAATCCACAGCCAATGCAGCTTCATGAACGGTTTCTGACAGACTCGGATGACCGAACACCATCAGTTGCAAATCTTCCACGGTGGCACCGAATTCCATCGCCACCACGCCTTGCTGGATCAGCTCCGAAGCCTGTGGGCCGACCACGTGCATCCCGAGGATGCGATCGGTCTTTTCATCGGCCACGAACTTCACCATGCCACCGGTTTCCCCTGCGGCCATGGCACGACCATTGGCGGCAAAGGGAACGGCACCGGTCTTGTAGGCCTCGCCTGACTCCTTCACTTCTTCTTCGGTCTTGCCAACCCATGCCACTTCCGGGTGGGTATAGATCACACCGGGCACGGCATCGTAGTTCACCTGGGTGGATTCACCGGCAATCACCTCGGCCACCATCACGCCTTCCTCAATGGCCTTGTGGGCCAGCGCCGGACCACGCACCAGGTCGCCGATGGCGTACACCCCAGGCACGTCGGTGCGGCACTGGTTGTCCACATAAACGAAGTTACGCTCGTCCAGGCTGACACCGGCGTCCTGGCTGAGCAGACCTTCGGTATAGGGGCGACGACCCACGGCAACGATCAGCCGGTCGAACATTTCCTGCTGGTCGCCGTCCTTGTCGGTGTAGCTCACCACCACTTGGTTTTTCTTCACTTCGGAACCGGTGACCCGCGCGCCGAGCCGGATATCCAGGCCTTGCTTGCTGAATTGCTTCTTCGCGTCCTTGGCAATCTGCTGATCCACGGCAGGCAGGAAAGTGTCCACTGCTTCCAGCACCACCACTTCACTGCCAAGCCGTGCCCAGACACTGCCCAGCTCCAGGCCGATCACCCCGGCGCCGATAACGCCAAGCCGCTTGGGCACCTCGGGAAGGTCCAGCGCCCCGGTGGAATCGACGATGACCTTCTGATCGATCGGCGTCGGTGGAATTTCCACCGGAACCGAGCCGGCGGCCAGAATCACATGCTCGGCCTGCAAGGTCTGTGCATCACCTTCCAGCGGGGAGAATTCCACCTGCTTGCCACTTTTCAACTGGCCGGTGCCCTGCAGCCAGGTCACCTTGTTGGCCTTGAACAGTTGGGCAATACCGCCGGTGAGGTTGCGGACAATGGTGTCCTTGCGCTTGTGCATGGTATCCAGGTCCAGGCTCACGTCGCCCAACTTGATACCATGGTCGGCCAGGGAGCTCTGCGCCTCGTGATACTTCCAGGAGGAATCCAGCAGCGCCTTGGAGGGGATACACCCCACGTTCAGGCAGGTGCCCCCCAGCGCTGGCTCGTCCTGCTTGTTGATACGCTTTTCGATACAGGCCGTGTTGAAACCCAGTTGCGCACAACGGATGGCAGCCACATACCCGCCGGGCCCGCCACCAATGACAATCACGTCGTACTTGTCAGCCATGATCCATTCCTTTCATCGCAGGCACGCCTCACGCCACACGCTGGCACGCATTGCGTGTTCGCGTGCCAGCGTGTGGCGTGCAGGCATACATTCAGATATCCAGCAACAGCCGTGCCGGATCTTCGATAAAGTTTTTCACTGCCACCAGGAACTGCACTGCTTCCTTGCCATCGATAAGACGGTGATCGTAGGACAGCGCCAGGTACATCATCGGCAGAATTTCCACCTTGCCGTCCACCGCCATGGGGCGTTCCTGAATCTTGTGCATGCCCAGAATTGCCGTCTGCGGCGGGTTGAGGATCGGGGTAGAGATCAGTGAGCCGAATACCCCGCCATTGGAAATGGTAAAGGTGCCACCGGTCATTTCCTCGATAGACAGCTTGCCCTTCTGGGCCTTCTGACCAAAGTCGATGATCTGCGACTCTACTTCCGCCAGACCTTTCTGGTCGGCATCGCGGATGACCGGAACCACCAGGCCGCGCTCGGTGGATACTGCCACCCCAACGTCGTAGTAACCGTGGTAGACAATGTCATCGCCATCGATGGAGGCATTCACCGCCGGGAAACGTTTCAGTGCTTCCACGCAGGCGCGGGTAAAGAAACCCATGAAGCCCAGGCGCACGTTGTGAGCCTTTTCGAACTCCGGCTGGTAGTGCTTGCGCATGTCCATGATCGGTTTCATGTTGACCTCATTGAAGGTGGTCAACATGGCCGCACTCTGCTGGGCATCCACCAGACGCTCGGCAATGCGCTTGCGCAGGCGGGTCATGGGCACACGGCGCTCTTCGCGTTCACCCGGGCTGGCAGGGACTTCCGCTGCCGCCGGCTGCTGGGGCGCAGGTTGACTGGCACGCTGCTCGGCCTTATCGGAAATGGTTTTCTCCACATCCGCTTTGGTGATACGGCCGCCTTTGCCGGTGCCGGTTACCTGATTCGCCGCGATGCCGTGCTCGCTCATCAGCTTGCGGGCAGCGGGGCCAGCCTGGTCGGAAGCACTGTCGTCTTCCCTGGCTGCCGGCTGCTCGGCTTTCTCTTCCTGGGGAGCGGCTTCCTTGGGAGCGTCCTGCGCTTCCCCGGAAGGTTTGTCCTCCGCCGCGGAAGCCGTGGCATTGGCATCCAGCTCGCCGAGCTGTTGCTGACTTTCCACGGTGTCGCCTTCCTGGGCGAGAATTTTGGTGAGTACGCCATCCGAGGGCGCCACCACCTCAAGAACTACCTTGTCGGTTTCGATATCCACCAGCAGCTCGTCGCGCTTGACCGCTTCGCCTTCCTGCTTGTGCCAGGTGGCTACGGTGCCATCCGCTACGGATTCGGGAAACTGCGGGGCTTTGATCTCAGTCGCCATGCCTAATCCTTATTTACTTGATCTCAAAGGCGTCCTGAACCAGACGCTGCTGTTGTTCCACATGAAGGCCCATGGAGCCGGCTGCCGGTGCAGCAGCCATATCCCGGCCGGCGTAGTGCACCTGGGCGATACCCACCTGATTGGCCACCCGGTACATATGATGCTGTGAGCAGTACCAGGCGCCCTGATTCATGGGCTCTTCCTGACACCACACCAGATGTTTCAGCTTCGGGTACGTATCCAGAATCTCTTTCAGGCGCTGCTCAGGGAACGGGTAAAGCTGCTCGATGCGGATCAGTGCCGTGTCCAGACGATCGTCACTATCGCGTTTTTCCAGCAGGTCGTAGTAGACCTTGCCGGAGCACATGACCACGCGCTCCACCTTGTCGCGGTTCAGATCGGCCAGATCATCGAGCACGGTGTGGAACCGGCCGTGGGCCAGATCCTCCAGTGCCGAGACGGCTTTCTTGTGCCGCAGCAGGCTTTTGGGGCTCATCACCACCAGCGGTTTGCGCAGCGGACGAACCCCCTGGCGGCGCAGCAGGTGGAAAATCTGGGCCGGGGTGCTGGGCACACACACCTGCATGTTGTGCTCGGCACAAAGCTGCAGGAAGCGCTCCAGACGGGCCGAGGAGTGTTCCGGGCCCTGCCCTTCATAACCATGCGGGAGCAGCATGGTCAGACCACACAGGCGACCCCACTTGGCTTCGCCGGAAGAGATGAATTGGTCGATCACCACCTGGGCACCGTTGGCGAAATCACCAAACTGGGCCTCCCAGATCACCAGCGACTTGGGCGTGGTGGTGGCGTAACCGTATTCGAAGCCCAGCACTGCCTCTTCGGACAACAGCGAATCGTAAATATCGAAACGCGGCTGCTCCTCGTAAAGGTGCTGAAGCGGCACATACTGCTCACCGTCTTTCTGGTTATGCAGCACCGCATGGCGATGGGAAAACGTGCCACGACCGGAATCCTGACCGGTCAGCCGCACACCAAAACCCTGGTCGATCAGGGTGGCGTAGGCCAGGGTTTCCCCGTAGCCCCAGTTCAGCGGCATGGCACCTGCCGTCATTTTGCGGCGGTCTTCCAGAATTTTTTTCACCTGACGCTGAACCACCAGCCCCTCTGGAGGGGTCTCCAGACGGCTCGCAATGTCCTGCAGTTTCTTCAGCGGGAAGGTGGTGTCCCAGTCGTCCTGGACTTCGTGGCCGATGTAGGGCGACCAGTCCACAAACAGTGCTTTGTTGGGTTCACGCACCAGGGATTTCACCACATGATTACCGGCGTCCAGCATGTCCCGGTAATCATCCACGGCTTTCTGGGCTTCCTTTTCGCCGACCACCCCTTCGTTGATCAGGCGTTCGGCATACAGGGTCCGCGTGGTCGGATGACTCTTGATCTTCTTGTACATCAGCGGCTGGGTGGAAGACGGTTCGTCCGCTTCGTTATGGCCCAGACGGCGATAGCAGATCAGGTCGATGACCACATCTTTCTTGAACTGCATGCGGTAATCCACCGCAAGCTGTGTGACGAAGTACACGGCTTCCGGATCATCCGCGTTCACGTGGAAGATCGGCGCCTGCACCATCTTCGCCACATCGGTGCAGTACTCCGTGGAGCGGGCATCCTCGCGACGGCTGGTGGTAAAGCCCACCTGGTTATTGATGATGATGTGCAGGGTCCCGCCAGTCTTGAAGCCCCGGGTCTGGGACATCTGGAAGGTCTCCATCACCACACCCTGGCCGGCGAAGGCGGCATCACCGTGAATCAGGATCGGCACCACCTGGTTGCCTTCCGGGTCATCGCGGCGGTCCTGGCGGGCGCGTACGGAGCCCTCCACCACCGGGGACACAATCTCCAGGTGTGACGGGTTGAATGCCAGGGCCAGATGAACCTCACCACCGGAGGTCTGCACGTTGGACGAGAAACCCTGATGGTATTTCACGTCGCCGGAACCGGACTCGATAAAGCTCTTGCCGTCGAATTCCTCAAACAGGTCCTTGGGGCTCTTGCCCAGAGTGTTGACCAGTACATTCAGACGACCCCGGTGAGCCATACCGATGACCAGCTCCTTGGCACCGTAGCTGCCGACCCGCTGGATCATTTCGTCCATCAGCGGGATCAGCGATTCGCCACCTTCCAGACCAAAGCGCTTGGTGCCCGGGTACTTGCTGCCCAGATACTTTTCCAGGCCCTCTGCCGCGGACAGGCGCTCAAGAATATGAGTCTTAACGTCCTTGCTGTACTGCGGGTGACAACGGACGCTTTCCATCCGCTGCTGCAGCCAGCGCTTTTCGGCCGTGTTGACGATATGCATGTATTCCGCACCCACGCTGGAGCAGTAGGTGGACTGCAGGCAGTCAACAATCTCACGCAGGCTGGCTTCCGGGGTACCGATAAAGAGGTTGCCGGTCTGGAACACGGTATCCAGATCGGCCGGACTCAGCCCGTGATGGGCCAGCTCCAGATCGGGAACCGCCTCACGCTCCATGATGCCCAGCGGATCCAGCTTGGCCACCTGGTGGCCCCGGTTACGATACGCGGCGATCAGGTGCAGCACACGGACCTGGCGACGCTCGTGCTCGGTGCTTACCGCACTGGCACCTAGCTGTTGCACCCGGGAACGGTTCTTGGCCTGAAGCAGGAAATATTCGCGAACAGCCGCATGGGGAACGTCGGATTCGACGGCGGCATCAGCACTGGGGAGTTTTTCGAAATAGGCGCGCCAGTCTTCCGGCACAGAATTGGGATCGGTCAGATAAGATTCGTACAGTTCATCGACATAGGCAGCATTGGCTCCTCCAATGTGGGAGGACTGCCATTGTCGCTGCATGGAACTGTCTTGCATGTTAGCTCGTTCCTTCGGCGGGAAGTGTCACACGCTGTGGTTAAGTGTAACTGCGACCACAGGGGGGCGACCCTGTTCCCGTACGCTTCACATTTTCCGGCGCAGCGCCTTTTAAGCCCTGCCCCACCCATGGGATGCGACGGAACCCTCACCGGTTTACCGGATAAGGTCGGGTGAGATTCCTGTCGTCTCCCGTCGAGGGGTTACCTCGAACCGACGTCTAGTGTAGCCCTTTTATGGCGGTTTTGTTAGACGCCAAATTCATAAATTAACTTATGGCTCTTTCCGGCAAATCCTGCAATTGGCGAAACGTCGAATAGACAGTGAAAAACAACGCCAATGCAGGCCCACAAACAAAAAAGGCGGCCACATGGCCGCCTTTCTCGTCAGGGTCAGATGCCCCGCTCCAGCAACATGGAACGGATGTGGCCGATGGCCCGAGTCGGGTTGAGACCCTTGGGGCAAACGCTCACACAGTTCATGATGCCGTGGCAACGGAACAGGCTGAAGGGGTCGTCCAGTTTGGACAGCCGCTCTTCAGTGGCCGTGTCCCGGCTGTCCGCCAGGAAACGGTAGCTTTGCAGCAGTGCCGCCGGCCCCAGGAACTTGTCCGGGTTCCACCAAAAGCTCGGGCAGCTGGTGGAGCAGCAGGCACACAGGATACATTCGTACAGGCCGTCCAGCTTGGCACGGTCTTCCGGAGACTGCAGACGCTCGATGGCCGGGGCCGGCGTGCTGTTCTGCAGGTACGGCTGCACCTTTTCATACTGGTTGTAGAACATGCCCATGTCCACCACCAGGTCACGGATAACCGGCAGGCCCGGCAGCGGGCGCAGCACCAGCGGCTTCTTGCCTTCCAGCACACCCGGCGCCACCTGGGACAACGGCGTGATGCAGGCCAGGCCGTTCTTGCCGTTCATGTTCATGCCGTCGGAACCACACACACCCTCACGGCAGGAGCGGCGGTAGGACAGGGATGCATCCTGTTCTTTCACCAGAGCCAGGATGTCCAGCACCATGAGGTCTTTACCCTGAGTATCGACCTCATATTCCTTCATGGTCGGCTCGCGGTCCGTTTCCGGATTGTAGCGATAGATACTGACTTTCATCGTTAGCTCCCCTTAGTAAGTCCGCGCCTTGGGCTGGAAGGTATCCACGGTCTTCGGCTTGAAGTTCACCTCGCGCTTACCCAGCTTCTTGGCATTGGGGTCAAAGATGGAATGGCACAGCCAGTTCTCATCATCACGATCCGGGTAGTCGTAGCGGGAATGGGCGCCACGACTCTCGGTACGGCCTTCTGCCGCGATAGCGGTGGCCTCGGCCACCTCGAGCAGATTATCCAGCTCCAGCGCTTCGATGCGCGCGGTGTTGAACGGCTTGCTCTTGTCTTCCAGGTGGGCATTGGCGATACGCTCACGCAGATCGGCCAGCTTGGAAACGCCTTCGGCCATCAGGTCGCCCTTGCGGAACACCCCGAAGTGATTCTGCATCACGCTCTGCAGCTCTTTGCGCAGGGCAGAAACAGATTCTCCACCGCTGGACTCATCCCAGCGACGCACACGGGACAGAGCCTGTTCGATATCAGAATCGGAAGGCTCATACTGGGTCATACCCTGACGCAGCTGGTCTTCGATAAAGAGTCCGGCCGCACGACCGAATACCACCAGGTCCAGCAGCGAATTGCCGCCCAGACGGTTGGCACCATGTACAGATACGCAGGCTACCTCGCCCACCGCGAAGAGACCGTTAACAAACTGGTCTTCGCCCTCATGGCCACCGGACAACTTGATCGCCTGACCGTGAACATTGGTGGGAATACCGCCCATCATATAGTGACAGGTGGGAACCACCGGAATCGGCTCTTTCACCGGATCGGTCTGGGCGAAGGTAATGGCCAGTTCACAGATACCCGGCAGGCGGCTGTGCAGCACTTCCTCGCCCAGGTGGTCGAGCTTCAGGTAAACATGATCGCCATTCGGGCCAGCACCACGTCCGTCCAGGATTTCCATCATCATGGATCGGGCCACAACGTCACGGGAAGCCAGGTCTTTGGCGTTCGGTGCGTAACGCTCCATGAAGCGTTCGCCGTCTTTATTGATCAGGTAGCCACCCTCGCCCCGACACCCTTCGGTGACCAGCACACCAGCGCCGGCGATACCGGTGGGATGGAACTGCCACATTTCAATGTCCTGCACAGGCAAGCCAGCACGCAGGGCCATGCCCACGCCGTCACCGGTATTGATCAGTGCATTGGTAGTGGAGGCATAGATGCGGCCGGATCCACCCGTGGCGAATACGGTGGCCTTGGCCTTGAAGAACACAGTCTCGCCAGACTCGATGTCGATGGCGATCACGCCACAGACATTGCCCTGATCATCTTTCACCAGCTCGGCGGCATACCACTCATTGTAGAACTGGGTACCGTTCTTCAGGTTCTGCTGGTACAGGGTGTGCAGCAGGGCGTGACCGGTACGGTCAGCCGCCGCACAGGTACGGGCGGCCTGGCCACCTTCACCAAAGTTCTTGGACTGGCCACCGAACGGACGCTGGTAGATACGGCCTTCTTCGGTACGGGAAAACGGCAGCCCCATGTGGTCCAGCTCGAACACGGCTTCCGGACCCACATTACACATGTATTCGATGGCGTCCTGGTCACCGATGTAATCGGAACCCTTGACGGTATCGTACATGTGCCAGCGCCAATCATCGTTGGGATCGGCAGACGCGATCGCACAGGTGATACCGCCCTGGGCGGACACAGTGTGCGAACGAGTCGGGAAAACCTTGGAAATCAGCGCGGTCTTGAAACCGGACTGGGCCATCTGCAGTGAGGCGCGCATACCGGCACCACCACCACCTACGACGATAGCGTCAAATGTAATAGTGCGAATGGACATGGATTACGCCCCTCCCCAGATCAGAACCAGACCCCACAACAGGTAAACAACCAGCGCCAGCGCGATCACCACCTGGGCAATCAGACGTACGCCAGTGGCGGCTTTACCGAAGGTCAGGCTGGTCAGGTAGTCCGTGGTCACGCCCCACAGGCCTACCCAGGTGTGTGCGGCAACAGCAATTACCAGCAAAGTGTTGGCGATCTGCATGCAGATGGAGCCCATGAAGGCTTTCCAGCTGCCGTAATCCAGATCGCCGGAAGCCATCAGATAGCCCAGCATGCCAATCAGGTACACACCAATAATGACAGCGGACACACGCTGAATGAGCCAGTCGTACAGGCCGTTACGGCCCAGGCTCGTTACACTGGTTACCATATCCAACCTCCTACCAGCAGAATCAGGACAGCAGAGATAATGAAGACCAGCTTGGCGCCGCGACGGCCGCCTTCGAGGGTCTCACCCACACCGGTGTCCATAATCAGGTGACGAATGCCTGCCACCAAGTGATACAGCAGCACAGCCAGGATGGCCCATACCACCAGCTTCACCAGCGGGGAGGTCATCAGTGATTTCAGGTCCGCAAAGCTCTCGGGAGACGTCAGGGAGCGATCCAGCATCCACAGCAGAATCGGCAGGGCCAGAAAGATGGCCACGCCGGTTACACGGTGGGTGATAGATGCTATAGCCGTGACCGGGAACTTGATCGTGCTCAGATCGAGGTTAACGGGTCGCTTGTCGTTCACGGTAGCCTACTTATAGCCGGGCCCCGGAAATATCGGGGCGGTTGTCGGGAACTTGGCAAAGTTGTTGAGATCAGAACGTGAAGAGCTGATCTGAACAACCTGGCCCGGGCCGGGGTGGGCCCGTCAAAACCTCCAACAGGAGGTTTTTGCCGGGCGGCAGTATATCGCCGCGCCTGACGCAAAACAAACGTTGCGCACCATTCAGGCACGCACTTACATACCTAACGCGTTGATTTACAATGGCGCACCCTCGGTGAGCAGGTGAAAAACTCCCTGCACCACCCTGGCGCAAAATCGTAACCTACCCGTAACAGGCTGTTTACCCTACAAAAGTCTGACTCGCCGGTTCCGGTGTTCGCGTTGACAAAGGTGTGTCAAAACTTTACCTTCCCCCGCGCTTTGGAGGACCTTCCTTGCCTTGAGGAACGTTCCCTCGTCCGCCAATGGAGAGATTCCCATGACCGAGAAGAAAGCCACTCTCAAGGTAGATGGTAAGGACCTGGACCTGCCGATCTACTCCCCGACCCTGGGCCGCGACGTTATCGACGTGTCCAAACTGGTTGCCAACGGGGTATTCACCTTCGACCCCGGTTTCACCTCTACCGCCTCTTGTGAATCCAAGATCACCTTTATTGACGGTGAGGTTGGCAAGCTGCTGCACCGCGGCTACTCCATCGAGGAGCTGGCATCCAAGTCCGATTATCTGGAAGTCTGCTACACCCTGCTGTACGGCGAACTGCCCACCGCAGAGCAGAAGGAACAGTTCGTCAGCACCGTGAAAAACCACACCATGGTGCACGAGCAGATCCGCAACTTCTTCAACGGCTTCCGCCGTGATGCTCACCCCATGGCTATCATGTGTGGTGTTGTCGGCGCCCTGTCCGCCTTCTACCACGACTCTCTGGACATCAATAACCCGGAGCATCGTGAAATCACCGCCTATCGCCTGATCGCCAAGATGCCCACCATCGCGGCCATGTGCTACAAGTACGCGCTGGGCCAGCCGTTCATGTACCCGCGCAACGATCTGGGCTATGCCGAAAACTTCCTGCACATGATGTTCGGCAATCCCTGCGAGGAATCCCAGATCAGCCCGACCCTGGCTCGCGCCATGGATCGCATCTTCATCCTGCACGCGGATCACGAGCAGAACGCCTCGACGTCCACGGTACGCATGGCGGGTTCGTCCGGCGCCAATCCGTTCGCTTGCATCGCCGCGGGGATCGCCTCGCTGTGGGGCCCGGCGCATGGCGGCGCCAACGAAGCTGTCCTGAAGATGTTGGAAGAGATCGGCACCAAGGATCGCATCCCCGAGTTCATCGAGCGGGCCAAGGACAAGGACGATCCCTTCCGCCT
>JAKSCQ010000103.1 GCA_022360555.1 Pseudomonadales bacterium | reverse complement strand
TGTCATCGGGCACGCCCACCACGGCGCATTCGGCCACGCCGTCGTGTTGCAGGCTCAGGCCTTCCAGGTCGATGGCGGAGCCCCATTCCCCACCGGTCTGGATCACGTCCTTGATGCGATCGACGATCTTGAGCCAACCGTCTTCCGTCATCACCGCCCCGTCACCGGTGTGCAACCAGCCGCCATGCCACAGCTCTTCGGATTTTTCCGGATCGTGCAGGTAGCCCTGGGTGAGCCACGGTGCTCGTACCACCACTTCGCCCTGGCTCTTGCCATCGTGGGGTACGTCGTTCATTTCGCCATCGACGATACGCAGCTGCACCATGGCCACCGGGCGACCGGTGCGGGTGCGGTAATCCGCCTGGGTTTCCAGGTCGGCGTTTTCCAGTTCCGGGGTCAACTGCGCCAGCGTCAGCAGCGGGCAGGTTTCGCTCATGCCGTAACCGGTATAGATGTCGATACCCCGCTCCAGCGCGCCCTTGGCCAGGGCCTTGGGCAGGGCCGAGCCCCCGATGATCACTTTCCAGCCACTCAGGTCGATGTCCTTGGCGGCTTCTGCCTGCAACAGCATCTGGATGATGGTGGGCACGCAGTGAGAGAAGGTTACTTTCTTGGTGACCAGCAGCTTGAGCAGGGAGGCCGGCTCGTAACGCCCCGGGTAGACCTGCTTGACCCCCATCAGGGTCGCCATGAAGGGAATGCCCCAGGCATGCACGTGGAACATGGGGGTGATGGGCATGTAGACGTCGTCTTCGTTGAAACGCCCCTGTCCGATACCGCTCATGGTATTGCGGCCGGCCAGGGTGTGCATGACCAGTTGGCGGTGTGAAAAATACACGCCCTTGGGCAGGCCGGTGGTGCCGGTGGTGTAGAAGGTGGTGGCGCGGGTGTTTTCGTCCAGCTCGGGGAAATCGAACCGCGCCGCCGCCTTGCCCAGCAGGTCTTCATATTCACCGGCCAGTTCCAGCTTGTCGCTGCCCTTGACGCCATCGTCGTCCAGCAGGATATAGGTCTTCACCGGTTCAATGCGGTCCTTCAACTCTTCCAGAATCGGCAGGAATTCGCTGTTCACCAGGATGGCATCGTCCTTGGCGTGGTTGATGGTGTAGAGGATCTGCTCCGGGCTCAGTCGCACATTCACGGTGTGCAGCACAGCCCCCATCATGGGGATGGCAAAGAAGGCTTCCAGATAACGGTTGGTATCCCAGTCCATGACCGCCACGGTGTCGCCGGGCTTGATGCCCTGATCGGCCAGCACGCCTGCCAGACGATGGACCCGCTCGGCAAATTCCGTGTAGGTAAAATCCCGACCGTTGTAGCTGATGGTCTGGTTGGGAGCCTTGCGGACACCGGCTTCCAGAAGGTCTTTGATCAGCAGCGGCGGCTCCACGGCGGAAGCGGTGCGCTGGATATTGAGATTACTGCTCATGGGTTGCTCCGTACCTTGTTATTCTGACGATGAAGCATGGCCTGTAACCATACTCTCAAGTATGCCGGGACCGTTAGACTGACACAGAGCCCCTCGCAGGTCATCTGGCCCTGAATGCTAAAGGTAACAAAATACTACGCCTTGTAGACAGCATGTCTATGCGAACCGCAATCCTATTCTTTCGGCTAATGGTGGGGCCGGTTTCACGAGTGCTACGGTCGAAAACCGCTCGCTGGGATTGAGCGGCCACTGACACTGTAGGGAGACGCCCCGCATGTACCGCTGGATGCTGTTGCTGCCGGCCTGTCTGGCTGTTCAGGTTCAGGCAGCGCCCCCCTTTGAACGCCCCGGCCTGGGGTTGACCCCGGATACGCTCACCGAACATTTCCTGGCCTTCGAACAAGGGTTTCCCGATGCCAGCATCGACCAGCGCGGCTCACCGGAAATCACCACCCTGGATTTCAACTCCCTGCTGCGACTACGGCTGATTCCCCGCCTGGAATTGCAGGTAGGTATCAACAGCTACCGTTACCAGAAGCTGGACACCGGGCGACACGACAACGATGTGGATGGCCTGGGCGACAGTTCCCTGGGGGCCAAGGTAGCGCTGTACCGGGGGGAACGCTTCCGGGCCGCCTTTCTGGGGGGCATGCTGCTGGATACCGCCAGTGACACGTTCAGTGATGAGGAAGACGGCAGCTTTGCGGCCGTCAGTGGCGGCTGGTGGCTGGATGACCGCCATCAGCTACAGCTCAGCGTGCGCTATGACGACAGCGGCGAGGATCGCTGGTTGACCGTGGTTCCCAGTTGGCATGCACGGTTGAGCGATGAATGGGCCGTCTTTCTGGACGCGGGGCTGAGCCGCAATGAGGAAAACGGCAACGACAACAACCGCGCCGGCGGCGGCGTCACCTGGATGCTGACCCCCACCATCCAGTTCGACCTGTACGGCCGTGGCGCCCTGGATAGCGACAGCGTGGACACCGAAGCCGGCATGGGCATAGCGGTGGCCTTCTGATCCCATTTTTTTACCACAGAGGGCACTGAGAAAAACCGGTTTTCTGTGGGAGCGGTGGTTCCACCGCGATCTTTTTCCCGGATGGGTATCGCGGTCGAACGACCGCTCCCACAGAGTGGCCCGCCTTGTTTGCCTCAGTGTCCTCTGTGCCCGCTGTGGTGAAAAGGCTTTACGATTCCCGGTTGGATCAGGGCCGGGTCAGATCCTTCGGATCCAGCAGTTTTTCCAGCTCCTCCCGCGACAGGCCGGATTGCTCTTGTGCCACCTCAATCACCGGTCGACCGGTAGCGAAGGCTTCCTTGGCAATGGCGGCAGCCTTTTCATAGCCGATCACCGGGTTCAGCGCCGTCACCAGAATCGGATTTTTGCCCACCCCTTCGGCCAGCCGATCCGTATTGAAGGTCATCTCCCGGATTGCCCGGTCCGCCAGATTGGTACAGGTGTTGGCCAGCCATTCGGTCATGTCCAGCAGGTTGCTGGCCACCAGGGGCAGCATCACGTTGAGTTGGAAGTTGCCGCTCTGCGCCGCCACCGCATTGGCCTGGTCCAGCCCCATGACCTGGGCGGCCACCATGGTGGCGGACTCACAGATCACCGGGTTCACCTTGCCCGGCATGATGGACGACCCCGGCTGCGTCGCCGGCAACTGCACCTCGCCCAGTCCGTGGATGGGGCCGGAGTTCATCCAGCGCAGATCATTGCTGATCTTCATGATCACCACCGCCAGGCCACGCAGGGCAGCGGACAGATTGAGCGGCGCATCCAGGGCACTCTGGGCCACAAATGGATGGGGCAGCGGCCTGAATTCCAGGCCGGTTTCATCGGCCAGTTGCCCGGCAAAGACCTGGGCAAAATCCGGGTGCGCGTTAATGCCACTGCCCACCGCCGTGCCACCCTGGGGGATAGCCAGCAGCTCGTCCCGCGCCCGCGCCAGCCGGCTGCTGGTCTCCTGCAATTGCAGCACCCAGGTTTTCAGTTCCTGCTCCACGGTGACGGGCATGGCATCCATCAGATGAGTGCGGCCGGTTTTCACTGTGTCCTTGCCTTCCCGGGCCCGCAGGCCCAGCGTGGTGATCAGCGTTTCCAGCGACGGCAACAGTTGCTCGGTCACCGCCAGCACGGCAGACAGATGCATCGCCGTGGGAATGGTGTCGTTGCTGCTCTGGCCCAGGTTCACATCATCATTGGGGTGAATCGTGGCACCGGCCTCTTCACAGAGATGGGCGATGACCTCGTTCACATTCATGTTGGTGCTGGTGCCGGAACCGGTCTGGAAGATATCCACCGGGAACTGGTCCAGGTGGTATCCCGCAAGCAGATCGTTACAGGCACCGACAATGGCGGCCTGCTTGTCCGCCGATAGCTGCTCCAGCTTGAGATTGGCCTCGGCGGCACAGCGCTTGATACGTACCACGGCGAGGATGAAACGCTCCGGCAGGGGACGACCGCTGATGGGGAAGTTATCCACCGCCCGCTGGGTCTGGGCGCCCCAGCGGGCGGTGGCGGGAACCTGCACCTCTCCGAGGGAGTCCTTTTCGATGCGGGTGTCGTGTTTTGGTGATGCCATGGCCAGCCTCCTGCCTGTGAGAAACGATGACACGCTTCATCATGGCATGACCATGCCAGGGTTGCATTTCAAGCCATCCGTTACTGTGGCAACAAACCAATGGTGGCCTTCAGGGTGCCATTGGGGACCACAATGTCCCCCAGCCTGTCTGTCCCGAAATGGACATCGGCTTTCACGGCCTGCCCTACCTGGCCACCATAACTGGACGGGTTGGCCAGACCGATCATGCCGTCATCGATGCGGTCCTGAGCACTGGCACCAAACAGGATCTTGTTGGAGAGGGTAAGTTGTGGTGGCTCTCCGGCACCGGTTTCATTGCGGGCTGTGAGTTCCAGGCGACCTTCCGTGATCGCAATATCACCCTGCATGTTTGCCAGGCGTAGCTCCACATCTGACCGCCCTGGTTCGGAAATGGACCAGAAAGAGCCCTCGCCACTGACCAAATTGCTGCCGGGCTGATCCACCACGGAATACAACCGGATAGCACTGCTGTAAGCCAGGTAGTTCTCTCCATCTGGAGGAGGCGAAATGCGGAAATTAGCCAACCCTTCCAGGTTCAGATTCATGCCCGCAATGCCCACCACCTCATCGCCACGGGGCAGTGATACCCCCCCCAGCAAACCCTTGAACTGCATTCTGGCCCGGGGAGAAAGCAGGTCAATGCCCCCCTGGTAGGCATTCAGCCCAGCGGTACCCGCCCAGGTATTTTTCAACCACACGCGCATGTCATCGGCGGCTAGAAGGAACTGACTGTTTATCATGCCCAAGCCCATGTTCACCGCCGGGTCAGTATCGGCAATCAGGAAGTGGGTACCTTTTGTCCAGTTATCGCCCTGCTGCTGACTACCGTCCAGAGTCTGGGTCATCAGTAGTACATCGGCCATAAAGCCCTGGGCCTCACTGCCTGGGGTATCAGACTGGCTACCCCCGGGATACAGGGACAGATTGGCATGGATATTTGCCAGGGTATAAATCAGCCCCCAGTTATAGGTTTCCGGAGCCATGCCGGCATAACCGGTGCTGGCATCCGGTTGGGCGCTCACTGTTACCTGGTTGGAATAGGCCAGCAGGTTACCGTCACGAATCAGCGCCAGCATGGCTTCGGCATTGCTGCGATTTACGTTGGCGCTGTAGCCGGCGATCTCGCCCACGGCAAATTCCAGCATCTTGCCACCGGCAGGCGCACAGCCGCTACCATTGAGCCCTGCACCCCAGCACAACCCACCAGGGCCCTTATTGGCAGGCACCACATCCAGAGTAATATTGGGAAAATTGAAGCCCTTGGCTACCCGGTTTCCTGACCCATCCTGTAAATTGCGCCAGTCGCCGAACTCCAGCAGCGACTGGTTACCCCCGGCCCGGCCGATTTGCCAGCGCAGGTCGGTGGGTTTGACCGCATCCCCCTGGTTTTTCTTGTAATTCCAGCTTAACCCGAAGTTAAGACCACCGCTGCGGTTGCTGTAGTCGTAAGCCCCTGCCGTTTCAGTATTGTCCCAGACACCGCCTCCACGGACTTCAAACACGGTATCGTACAAGGTGCCTTCCCAACCAAAGTTCAGCATGGGTTTGTCGTTGTCAGTGACCGTAGTCATGTCTTGATCGGGATGAAACTTGTAAAGCAAATCAAAATTGAGCAGGTAGTTCACATCCCCGGCGACGCGCAGACCATCGCTGGTGACCCCCACGGAGCCCCGGGGCATGTCCCAGAAAAAATCCAGGTTATCGAGGGTGATATTGGCGTGGTAAAACCAGTTCTGGCGATAGAACAGGCTGGCGTCCTCAATGCCAATATACAGAGAGGCAGGATTATTGATTTCGTCCCGGAAAAAAATGCCGCGGTTCTGCAACCGGAATGTCAGGGGGGCCACCAAGGCCCAGTGCCCGAAACTGCGGCCCGGCTCTGAGGCCAGTGTCATGCCATCCATAGTCAGGCGCGAACGGGCCAGTTCACTGTTAATGGAAAGCAGCGCATTACTGCCATCACTGCCCACATCCAGTTCCGTTTTCAGCAAAGTATCCTGCGCATTCATTTTGCTCAGCGACAGGCCATTGATATAGAGCCCACCCGCTTCACCGGCCAGAGGGGTATCAATTGCCCAGCGCACCTGCTGGGCGGAAAGGGCCGGCCCATCCAGGGCCACGGTCATCCCATCCTGACCCTCCACCCGGGCCAGCTCCGCTTCACTCATAGGCTGCAGAGCCAGACTACCGGCCGGCAATACAGTGATCAGCCAAGACCATATCCAGCGTTTTTTTCCCACTAGCAAAACGTGGTACTCCCATAGCAGTTCTGAGCCGGTTCCAGCTTGAAGTTGGCCTGCTCAATCTTGTAGCCGGGGGTAGCAAGCAATGACAAAGCATCACCGATCGTCAAGTTACCCAACTGGGCATTATCGTTATAAACGTCGTTCAGTTTTACTGAGGGTGCATTCATCCACCAACCGGTATTGGCAGGCACCGAATAAGCACTGTCACACCGTGAAGACGCAAAGCTGGTCCCTGCGCAAGCATCCAGCGCCGTCGTCAGGGTGCCATTGTCGATAAATTCCTGAGTCGGTGTGGTCTTGCTGTAACGAGGGTAGGCGATGGGTTCTCGTTGAAACGAGAGGAAGAAATCACTGGTATCTTCAAAGGTGATTTTATGCAGCAAGCGGGTATTGGCATCCAGTGAGGCATAGACATTGCCCAGCAGGTCTGCAAGCCCAGGAGCCACAGCCGCATCATTTAGTTTCAGCTGGGCAGCATTCAACCCAAGGTTGTTCAGACGGGTACCAGCAATATCAATAAATAGCGCATCACTTTTGGCTGTTCCGCAGGTGTCTTCATTTGTAGCCGTTCTACCAATACAGCCCCAGGCATCTAGTCCGATAGGAATCCCCAGACAAAAGTCACCGATTAGCCCCCCCGCACAAACCGTGGCTTTAACACGCATGGAAAGGGACATCTCAGTACCCAGAAAACCGCTTACCGTATTCACGCCAGAATGGCAGCCCAACACTGTATTCCCGACTGTTGCTGAAGGGTCACAGGTCCTGTTCAACATATTTTCCTGGTTAACAATACCATTCTGGTCGTAGACCCGACCGATGCTCATCCCCCCGTCTGCCTTTTGTGCGCCGATCTTTATACCAACGACTTCTCGCAGGGTAGGGATATCATCATTTTTGACGGCCACTTCAATATAAGGGCGTGTCAAAGTGAACAGGCTGCCGGGGTCACCCAACTCACTGCCATCACGCCCCATCAGGCTGACATAGTCCAGATCGATATCGCAGCCCTGTTGCGGAGCCAGATAATCATTGATACCACCACAACCCAGCTGGATCTTGGACATGTTCATGTTCAATTCCAACTCGCCGTCCAGGCCCATACGGTAGAAATTGAACGGCGTCGAATACTCGTTTTCCCCTGCCAGTTCCGTTCCGGTAATCTTGTCGTTAATAATCAAACCCTGAGCCACCACACCGCGTAATTCAGATTCTTCGAGTGGCTGCAAAGTAAGGGCATGAGAAACAGGCGCAATGGCCAACATCCCTAGCGTCATAGGGCCGAACAGAAAACCGGAAAGGATGAATATTGTTATTTTCATTCTTATCCGCCTAGTAACCGTACATTTTCATGGCGCCGTCAAAGCGCATTTGAGCTGCGCCGTTGACTGCATTGGGACCATCTGCCGCACGAAAGCCAAGAGCAGTCCCGGTGGTGTTGTTATCCAGATACCCGGTAGCGCCAAATTCCGCCGCTATTTTCAGGTTCACGTACAGATCAAAATCCCCGTAGTAGGCAGAATTATCCATCACGCCGGCATGATCGTAAGTCAGCTGAAAAGCCAGTCGGTTATTGGGATCAAAACCGGCGCCAAAACGGGCTGAACACTCATCATCACAATAGCCTGAGGGACTTGAATTGGTGCGGGCGGCATCCAGATGGGCTTTGTTGAAACGCAACACACCGTGGTAATCCTTGAGCACCAGCCAGGAATCATCTCGGTCATTGAAACGCAGGGCGATGCGACAATCCGGGGTGCCGTTGGGCGTGGACGCAGAGAAGGCTGGACATGAGTGGTGCACGATACTGCCATCGCCGGCGATATCCGTATTGATCAGGAATTCCATGTTCAGACCAATGCCCTCCCGGCCGGTGACACCGGACATGGCGGCATCATCCAGGGGCTGCATGCTGTCGGCATTTGCCAGGGCACAGGCCAGCAATAGCGGTACCATCCTCATTGAGCGCATTGTCATTTGCCCTCCCCTAGTACTGTGCCGAAAAGCTGGTAAAGCGGAATTCATTGATCACCATCCCCTCGATACGGGAATCCCCCAGATTCGCCACTCCGGTATTAATGACATTGATCGGGCTCGCGGACGGGGCATCTCCGGACAGGGTGGTGATGTAATGCATAGGATTAACCTTGCCGTTGACGGTGGTAGCCCGACCTGCCGGCAAGGAATAACCGCCACCGTAACCACACTGGAAGCGGGCATCACCGGAGACACCGGGGCTGCAGTTCTGAACCGTTGTGTGGTATCGCGTCGGGTTGCTGGAACAGCCCGACCAGTTACCGGGGCAGGTAAATTCATTATTGCCGGCGCGAACATCCACCGCCGTCATGCGGTAAGCAAAGGCATCAAAATTGGAACAGCCCACACATTTGCGAAAAAAAATCCCGTCATTGGTGGTGTTGTAGGCATTGCGTTCTGCCGGCATGGATGAGGGCGGGTTGGCACAGCCCACCCCCTGGCAGGGATACCAGTCCCCCCAGCGTGAGTACCCGTGGGTCTTGAAATAGTTGTCCGGCACGGTGACCGACGGCGTGGCCCCTGGTGTGTTGGTGAGCAGTGCCGCCCTAGCGGTGACATAGCCCGCATCCGGCGCATCCGGCACCGCCAGGCTGTAATGGCGCCGATACACCGCCAGCTCATCGGGAATGGCATCCACTTCCAGAACAAAGTTGCCGTTCTGCACCGGGTTGCCCAGACCATCACGAGGTACATCAATGGTCAGGGCCTGGTAAAACAGATGGCCGAGGGGAATATAGGCATCCACATGACGGAAATGCAGACCGGCACGCTGATCAAACGCCACCGGCTGCCCCAGCACATCGCTGTGCTGGCCCGCGATCTGGTTGGCACTGAAACGGAAATCGCCCTGCAGGTGGCTGTGATACAGCAGGGCCAGAGTGTTGTTGCCTGGCTCGGTGAACTGGAACAGGCGCAGCACACTGTCGGACGCATTGCCCTGGATAATGGTCTGGGTCTTGAGCAGCCCTTGATTGCTCAACGTGGCCGGATTCTTGCCCGCTTCGATTTCTCCCCAGAAAGCAAAGCGGTAATCCGGCTGCTCGGTGGGGGCGAGAAACTCCAGAACCGTGCGACTGGAGCCAGCAGGATCGGTATTGCCGTCCCAGGTTACGATGCCGTTTCCAATCTGACTGGCGTCGCCGCCATCGCCTGCGTAATCCATGACCCTCAATACATAGGGGTTATCATGGGCAGAAAAGTTGGCTACCGGTCCGCCAATGGGACAACCCAGACCACCACTGCCGTTACCGGCACAGGCATCCATGGAATTACCGGTCTGTGTCCAGGTATATCCCAGGGATTTGGAAGACAGACTGACACCATACCAACGCAGGTCACCACGCTTGAACGTCGTGTCCGGTGATACTCCGGAACCCACTTGTTCAAAATAGCTGGTGGGCTTAGTCAACCAGCGAAAGTCTTCCCAGACAAACGCAAGGCCGGCACCGCTGACATTCGCCATGGCGGAATCATCCAGCTTTTCCAAAGCCGCCATAGTGGTGCCGGGCAGCAGCAACACCAGAACCAGTAACCCGAAAGCTCCTGGGGTGCATATAGTGCTAATGCAGTGACGTAGCGTCTGCATCACCCACTCTCCCGTATACATTTTTCGTTATTCTTATTTCCTGCCGGTGAAAATATTCACAGGCGTTTTCTATCTGCTTCCACAAAATTGGCGCGATCGTACTGGCCAAACAATGATCAACAGCAATATTTTGTATACGGTGATTTATATCGCTGTTTTAACGATGTTTTTTCCATCCATCTGCAGATGGGCGGAAAAGTCAGGAATATGAACTTTTTGCCAGTCTCAATGAAATGAGCTATCAGTGAGAACCGTTCAGGGGGGAGAAGAAAAACATAGCCTCTGTACCGGCCAGCAGGCGGGACTACTTGCCGATACAGAAGGAAGAAAAGATCCGCCCAAGCAGGTCATCGGCGGTGAAGGCGCCGGTGATTTCCTCCAGGGCTTTCTGGGCGGCGCGCAGGTCTTCGGCCAATAATTCACCCGCGGCCTGGGTGTGCAGCTGGTGCTCGCCGCTTTCCAGTGCTGCCAGGGCATGCTCGAGAGCTGTGATGTGGCGGCGGCGGGCGGAAAAACGGCTCTGGGCTTCGCCCTGGTAGCCGGCCGCAAGTTTCAGGTGCTCACGCAGGGCCGGCAGGCCGGCGCCGGTGGTGGCGGAAATCACGAAGGTGCCGTCCGCACGGGGGCCGGTGTTCAAGCCGGACAGGTCCGCCTTGTTCAGGACCACGGTGATGGGCAGACGCAGGTTTTCCAGTTGCTGCTGGCTTTGCGGCAGCAGGCTGTGGATATCCATGGGGTCGATATCGCTTTCCCGGGAATCCACCATCACCAGCAGGCGATCCGCTTTTTTCATTTCCTCATAGGCGCGGCGAATGCCTTCCTGTTCAACCACGTCGGCACTGTCGCGCAGCCCCGCGGTATCGATCAGGTTCAGCGGCATGCCGTCCAACTGGATGGATTCGCGCAGGACATCGCGGGTTGTGCCGGCGATCTCGGTGACGATGGCGGCATCGAAGCCGGCCAGGGCATTCATCAGTGATGACTTGCCGGCGTTGGGTTTGCCGGCGATGACCAGGGTCATGCCTTCACGGATCAGGCGTCCCTGCCTGGCTTCCTCCAGGACTCGCTGACACTGGATACACAGGTCCCGCAGATCGCTGGCCACCTTGCCGCCGGAAAGGAAATCGATTTCCTCTTCAGGGAAGTCGATGGCCGCTTCCACATAGATGCGCAGGGTGATCAGCGCCTCCACCAGGATATTCACCTCGTCGGAAAACGCCCCCTGCAGGGAATTCAGGGCCGCGCGGGCAGAGGCTATGGTACCGGCATCAATGAGATCAGCAATGGCCTCGGCCTGGGCCAGGTCCATCTTGTCGTTGAGGAAAGCGCGCTGGGAAAATTCCCCAGCACGGGCCTGGCGGGCACCGGCGTCAATGCAGGCCGCCACCAGCATATCCAGAATCACCGGCCCGCCGTGGCCCTGCAGTTCCACCACGTCTTCGCCGGTAAAGGAGTGCGGACCGGGGAAACTGATCACCAGACCTTCATCGATGACATCGCCCTCGCGGTCATGAAAACTGGCGAACAGCGCCCTGCGAGGCGTCAGTACGCGCTCACCAATCAACTCCCTGGCGATCCGCTCGGCACTGGGCCCGGACAGGCGCACCACGCCAACCCCGCCCCGGCCGGGGGCGGTGGCAATGGCGACAATGGTGTCTTGGGAATGGGTTTGCATAATGCGATTGTAGAGCGGAAATGACCGTCAGGTCATCTCCGCTCTGGAAGCCGGACAATCAGCCTTCGTTCTCGATCTTGCGGGTAATCACCCACTGCTGGGCAATGGACAACAGGTTGTTGGTCAGCCAGTACAGAACCAGGCCGGCCGGGAACCACAGCATGAACACGGAGAACACGACGGGCATCCACTTCATGACCTGGGCCTGCATGGGGTCCGCCGGGGTCGGGTTGAGGCGGGTCTGCAGGAACATGGACGCCCCCATCAGGATGGGCAGCACAAAGTACGGGTCCATCACCGACAGGTCGTTGATCCACAGGAAGAACGGTGCCTGGCGCAGCTCCACGGATTCCAGCAGCACATAATAGAGGGCGATGAACACCGGCATCTGCACCAGCATGGGCAAACAGCCGCCCAGCGGATTGATCTTCTCGCGCTGGAACAGCTTCATGGTTTCCATCTGTGCTTTCTGCTTGTCGTTCTTGTTCTGCTCCTTGATGCGCTGCATCTCCGGCGCCACCTTGCGCATTTTCGCCATGGAGCGATAGCTGGTAGCACTGAGCTTGAAGAAGATCGCCTTGATGATGAAGGTCAGCAGGATGATGGCCACCCCCCAGTTGCCGACACCGGCACCGATATCAATATCCATGCCGAACACGGACACTTCACCGCTCTGCAGGAAGACCAGCAGGGAGAAGATCGGCTGGGAGATAAACCACAGCCAGCCGTAATCCACGGTCATGTTCAGCCCGGGGCTGATAGCTTCCAGATTATCCTGCTGTTTCGGGCCGGCGTAGAATTCGGCGTAGAGCACCTTCTCTTCACCGGGTGCCACCTGGGCCGTGGGGCTGACAAAGCGCAGCAGGTACTGGTTGCGGTTCTTCAGGTAAACGCTGGAATAGTGATTCTTCTGGTTGGCTTCCGGCACCCAGGCGGACACGAAATAGTGCTGGACCATGGCCAGCCAGCCGCCGGTGACGCTCAGATCCAGCGGCTTTTCCTGCATGTCGTCGAAGTCGAGCTTGTTATAGGGCTTCTCGGAATCCCAGTAGGCGGCCCCCAGGTAAGTGGGCATGGGCACAAAACCCTGCTTGCTCAGCCCCGGGTCATCGCTACCGTCACGCTTGATCTGACCATACAGGGCGCCGGACCACGGCTCGCTGCTATGGTTACGGACAATATGGCTGACCCGCACCAGGTAGCTGCCCCGCTCGAAGGTATAACGCTTGATGATCTCCACCCCGTTGTCCTGGGTGAGGGCCAGATCCACGTTCAGTTCCTTGTCGCCATCAGCCAGCCGGAAGCTGTCCTGGCTGGCGGACCATTGCGGGCGCCCGGCGCTGGAATCAGTGCCGTTACGCCCCACCAGACCGCTCTGGGCCACATAGGTACGGTTGCTGTCCTGCTCAAGCAGCACGAAGGGCTGATCCGGGGTATCCGCATGGTTGGGGTATTCCGGCAGCGCCAGACGGACAATGTCCCCCCCGCGGGGGTCGATTTCCAGACGCAGCACATCCGTAGCTACCTGAATCCGGCTGGCGGAATCCGTGACCGGGGTGGCCTTTTCATCGGCTACCTGGACCTTGGCGGTATCATCCGGCTGGGCGGAGGGCACACTGCTGTCGGTTTCGGCCTGCGGGGTGGGCAGGTCGGCGGCATCGGACTGGCTATCGGCAACCTGTTCCACCGGGGCCGGTGCTTCGGGGTTGGCATAATCGCGTTGCCAGGCCTGAATCATCAGGTAGGAGACAACGGCGATGCCGGTAATCACTAGAGCGCGCTGGATTTCCATACGAGGCTTATCTGTGGCGTGAAAAACGGGCCGCAGTTTCTCAAGCTTGCCCGCTCTTAGCAAGCAGCTTGTCGAACAGCGCCCCCAGTTGCTCGGTTACCTGGGCGGGATCCGGGTGATCAATGCGGCCGCGGACCAGAAGAATGATGTCGAGTCCGGTCAGTTGTTGCTGTCGTTGCCGGAACTGTTCCCGGGCACGACGCTTGATACAGGCACGGTCAACGGCACGTTTGGCTCGTTTGCGGCCAATCACCAGCCCGAGGCGGGGCAAATCCTGACCATTGGGGGTGGCCAACAGCAGAAATGCCGCCTTGCCCACTTTCCACTGGGGGTGGTCGAAGACAGTCTGATACTGGGAGCCGGAGAGAAGTCGATGCTGACGGGTAAAGGCCTGGGTGGCGGGCACTGTTACCTCAGCCGAAAAGGCAGGGAGAAACGGTTGGCTTAGGCAGCCAACCGTTTGCGGCCCTTGGCACGACGGGCAGCCAGAACCTTGCGGCCATTCTTGGTAGCCATACGGGCACGGAAACCGTGAGCACGTTTGCGCTTGAGTACGCTGGGTTGAAAAGTGCGTTTCATGGCGTCTTTCCTATGGGTTAGACAGCAATTCGAAGGGCGGCAAGTCTAGGGAAATTGGCGATGGGTGTCAACGCACTTTGCAGGGTCAGATAAACGCCGGGGAAAATGAACTGTTAATAGCTTTTATATATTTAAATATTTATTGATTGTATTAGTTGTAATAGGGGATGCGGCTTTCTGTGGATAACAGAAAAATACTCTTTATCGACAAATAGTTAGCATGTTGGCAACTTGCGTATCACTGTGTGTAACTGTTGGGGGTGACACGGGGAGAGGTTGTCATTAAATGTGGGCATAAGTTGCCCTTGTGATTATCCACCGGGTTATCAGGAGCTTCGCACACAGGGTTGTCTGCCCAGTTATCCACAGCTTTGGTGTAAGAAAAAAACTGGGTCAGCCTGTGGATAGCTGCTGGTTTGAGGGGGTAGAATGTCTGGCTCTGTTTCCGGTTGAAGCCCGGCTATCGATTGATCCCACAACGATAATAAGGCGATTGCGTGTCTGAAGAGCTCTGGCAACGCTGTCTGACGCGACTCGAGGATGAGTTGCCGTCTCAGCAGTACAACATGTGGATCCGGCCCCTGCAGGTGGCCGCATCTGCGGACGGTGCCGAGCTGACCCTGTTTGCCCCCAATCGTTTTGTGGTGGACTGGGTCCGTGACAAGTACCTGGAGCGGATTGGCGAGGTACTTGGCGAAATGCAGACCGGCCCCCTGCCCCAGTTGCGCCTGGAAGTGGGTTCCAGCCGTTCCCGGCCCGCTACGTCCGCGTCCGGTATGGCTGCCCCCTCGGCGCCGGCCAATGGCCACACCGCCTCTCCTGGGCCGCTGCGCACCCCGGAACCGGCCGATTCCCGCCCCCAGGCCCAGCCGGAGGACCGGGGGGGCGCCCGCAAGCATCGCAGTAACCTCAATACCACCTTTACCTTTTCCACCTTCGTGGAAGGCAAGTCCAACCGGATGGCGGCGGCGGCGGCCCAGCAGGTGGCCGAGAACCCGGCCAGCCATGGCTATAACCCGCTGCTGCTGTATGGCGGTGTGGGGCTGGGGAAAACCCACCTGATGCACGCCGTGGGTAACGAGCTGATACGCCGCAATCCCAATGCCAAGGTGGTTTACCTGCACAGTGAGCGCTTTGTGGCAGATATGATTTCCGCCCTGCGTAACAAGACCATCAACGAGTTCAAGCGCTTCTACCGCAGTGTGGATGCCTTGCTGATTGATGATATTCAGTTTTTTGCAGGAAAGGAGCAATCCCAGGAGGAGTTCTTCCATACCTTCAATGCCCTGCTGGAAAATGGTCAGCAGATCATCCTGACCTGCGACAAATTCCCCAAGGAAGTGGACGGCCTGGAAGAGCGTCTCAAGAGCCGTTTTGGCTGGGGGTTGTCCCAGCCGCTGGAACCGCCGGAGCTGGAAACCCGGGTGGCGATCCTCAAGAAAAAGGCCGAAGAGGCCAAGGTGGATCTGCCCAATGACGCGGCCTTCTTTATTGCCCAGCGAATCCGTTCTAATGTACGGGAACTGGAAGGGGCCTTGCGCCGGGTGATCGCCCATGTGCGGTTTACCGGTGCGCAGATTGATATCGGCCTGATCAAGGAAGCGCTGAAGGACCTGATTGCCCTGCAGGCCAGGCAGATCAGTATCGACAATATCCAGCGTGTAGTGGCCGAGTACTACAAGATCAAGATCAATGATCTGCTGTCGCCACGGCGGACCCGTTCCGTGGCCCGGCCTCGGCAGGTGGCCATGGCGCTTTCCAAGGAGCTGACCAGCCACAGCCTGCCGGAGATCGGCGAGAACTTTGGTGGTCGGGATCACACCACCGTGCTGCATGCCTGTCGCAAGGTACTGGAGCTGCGGGAATCCAATCCCGAGATCGAAGAGGATTACCAGAACCTGTTGCGGACACTCACGTCCTGACAGGGGGCAAGAGGGGCGGCTGTCACCGGCTTTTCTTGTCCAGACGTTAATAAAGGAAGGGCAAGCCCTATAACCAGAACGGGAAAGCGCAATGAAATTCTCAATCAATAGAGAGCAGCTTCTCAAGCCGCTGCAACAGGTGGCTGCGGTCGTGGAAAAACGGCAGACCTTGCCGGTGCTGTCCAATGTGTTGCTGGAGGTGGGCGATGGGCAATTGTCCATGACCGGCACCGACCTGGAACTGGAGCTGGTTGCCCGCCTGCCGCTGGAAGGGGAAATGCAGCCGGGGGAAACCACGGTTCCGGCGCGCAAGCTGGTGGATATCGCCAAGAGCCTGCCGGCGGAAGCGGATATCCGTTTCGAGGTAGATGGCGAGCGCATGCTGGTACGTTCCGGTCGCAGCCGTTTCACCCTCTCTACGCTGCCGGCGTCCGAGTTTCCCAACCTGGAAGAAGATGCTGCCGGCTCCAGTCTGGATATCCAGCCCAATGTGCTGCGCGGCCTGATTGACCGTACTGCCTTCTCCATGGCCCAGCAGGATGTGCGTTACTACCTGAACGGCATGCTGTTCGAGCTCAAGCCCGGCCGCCTGCGCGCCGTGGCCACCGATGGCCACCGTCTGGCGTTGTGTGATGCCGAGCTGGAGGCGCCGGTGGAAGACGCCTCGGTGATTCTGCCGCGCAAGGGCGTTATGGAGCTGTCGCGGATTTTGGGGGATGCGGGAGAGCTGGCTCGGCTGACCATTGGCCGCAACCACGTGCGTATCGTGGTGGGGGCCATCACCTTTACCTCGAAGCTGGTGGACGGCAAATTCCCGGAATACGACCGGGTGATTCCCAAAGACGGTACCCGCAAGGTGGTGGCGGATCGCGAAACCCTGCGCCAGGCCCTGGCCCGTGTGGCGATCCTGTCCAACGAGAAATACCGGGGGGTGCGGGTGCAGTTGGCGGAAGGCAGTCTGCGCATCGTGGCCAACAACCCCGAGCAGGAAGAAGCGGAAGAAGAAGTGTCCGTGGATTTCAACGGCCAGCCGCTGGAGATTGGCTTCAACGTGAGCTATCTGCTGGATGTGCTCAACACCATGGCCGGCACCCAGGCGGAGCTGGAAATGGGCGACAGCAACAGCAGTGCCCTGGTCTTCGACCCGGAAAGCAAGGCTGCCTTGTACGTGGTTATGCCCATGCGGCTCTGAGATTTTTCCGTTCAGCGCAGCACAAAAAAGCCCGGCGGTGAGCCGGGCTTTTTTGTGCTGCCAAGCGACAAGCTCCAACATGTACCCCGATGTAGCCCCCCATCAAACTACCCGCACCGCAGCCATAGTTACCCCTTAGGTGTCAGCGTGAAGCCTGCTCTTTTTTCGTCCAGTCCCACGCCCTTCTCGCGTTGGCGTAAACCACCGGCAAGAAAAGTGCTAACCCGCCCTGCTGCATAGAGTGCTATTTCCGTTTCCTGCAAATGCGCGATAAGCCTTTTGGGGGCCATGGCTGTGTTGATGGCCATTGGGACGGGTCCGATCGCAGCCCTGTTTTCTTCTGTGGATATCTCTGTGGGCAAGATGTGGGGACGTGTGAGTTTTTCAGGCAGGCTCTGGCCTGCAGGCCATTCATGTATGGGGAAAACAGGCAACTGCTCTCCCCCTGAGATACAATCAGTGCACCACTTTTTTAGCCGCCGTGCCCCTGTCGATAGGATCCGGGATTTATGCTGAGTCGTCTCCAGTTGGGGGATTTTCGCAATTACCGACACGCCGATCTGAATTTGTCCCCGTCCCTGAATGTCATCCTGGGCGATAACGGCAGCGGCAAGACCAGCCTGCTGGAGGCGGTCTATTTTATTGGCAGTGGCGGCCGTTCCTTTCGCGGCGGCCGTTTGTCCCGTCTGGTTCGTGACAGTGCCGGCTCGGCGACCCTGTATGCCGAGGTCATGGGGAGTGACAAGGCGTTGCACCGTATGGGGGTGCGGCGTACCCCGGGCGGGATTGATGCCATCAAGCTGGATGGGCAGACCCCCAAAGCCCTGAGTGAGGTGGCTGCTCTGCTGCCGGTGCTTGCGCTGCACCCCAATTCCGTGGAGTTGGTGTTTGGCGCTTCAGCCCTGCGCCGCCGGTTTATGGACTGGGGAATGTTCCACGTGGAACATCAGTTTATGCCGGTCTGGCGCACAGCGTCGGCGGCCCTGAAACAGCGCAATGCCCTGCTCCGTACCGGCCGTCCAAACCCGCGTGAATTGGGCTTCTGGGATCAGCAACTGGCCCAGACTTCTGATAGAATCGAAGGGTTACGCCGAAGCTATCTCCAGGCACTTCAGGAGGGCTTACGGGCAGTGTTGTCCGAACTTGCCCCGGAACTGGATGTTGGTATTCGGCTGCAGACAGGATTGCAGAAAGACGAAAGCTATGCGGATGCCTTGGCGCGCCTGCGCGAGGATGATATTCGGCGCGGATTTACCCAGGCAGGATTTCACCGCAGCGATATCCGTATCGACAATGGCGGCGTTGTGGCCCGCGACCGATTGTCTCGGGGCCAGGCAAAGCTGGTTGCCTATGGCCTGGTTCTGGCCCAGCTACCGCTGATTAGTCAGGCTGGCAAAGTCTGCACCCTGCTGGTGGATGATCTGGCGGCCGAACTGGACGAAGATCACCGGCACCGATTACTGACGTTTCTGGCGGCCACGGGTCACCAGACACTGATAACCGCGCTGGATCAGCCCCAATGGGATGCCATCGCGAATGACAACAAAGCACTACAGGCGATCGAGACCAAAATGTTCCACGTGGAACATGGGCAACTACGGTCCCTTACCGGGAGTGAATAAGGAAATACCATGGCGGAGAAAAATTACGATTCATCCAGCATCAAGGTGCTGAAAGGGTTGGATGCCGTTCGCAAGCGCCCCGGCATGTATATCGGGGACACGGATGACGGCACTGGCCTGCACCACATGGTCTTCGAAGTGGTGGATAACTCCATCGATGAGGCGCTCGCCGGATTCTGCTCTGAAATCAAGGTGGTGATCCACCCGGACGAGTCCGTGTCCATCCAGGATAATGGCCGTGGCATTCCGGTGGACATGCACGAGGAAGAAGGGGTCTCCGCCGCCGAAGTGATCATGACCGTGCTGCACGCCGGCGGCAAGTTCGATGACAACACCTACAAGGTGTCCGGCGGTCTTCACGGTGTGGGGGTGTCGGTGGTCAATGCCCTTTCCGAGGAGCTCAAGCTGACCATTCGCCGTAAGGGCGAAGTCTATGAGCAGGTTTATCACCATGGTGTGCCGGCCAAGCCGCTGGAAGTGGTGGGTAGCACTGACAGCAGTGGTACCTCCATTCACTTCCGCCCTTCCGCGGAAACCTTTACCAATATCAAGTTCCATTACGATATCCTGGCCAAGCGCCTGCGGGAGCTGAGCTTCCTGAATTCCGGCGTCCGCATTCATCTGAAGGACGAGCGCACCGGCGACGAGGATATCTTCGAGTATGAAGGTGGCCTGAGTGCCTTTGTCAGCTACCTGAACGAGAACAAGACGCCCCTGAACCAGGTCTTTCACTTCCAGTTCGAGCGCGAAGAAGATGGCATCGCCGTGGAAGTGGCTATGCAGTGGAACGATTCCTACCAGGAAAACCTGTTCTGCTTTACCAACAATATTCCCCAGCGCGACGGCGGGACCCACCTGGCGGGTTTCCGGGCTGCCCTCACCCGTACCCTGAACAACTATATGGAAAGGGAAGGCCTGCTTAAGAAGGAAAAGGCCAACCCCACCGGTGATGATGCTCGTGAAGGCCTGACCGCGGTGATTTCCGTGAAGGTGCCGGACCCGAAGTTCTCCAGCCAGACCAAGGACAAGCTGGTGTCCTCCGAGGTGAAAAGTGCGGTGGAGCAGACCATGGGCGAGCTGTTCCAGGATTACCTGCTGGAAAACCCCCAGGAAGCCAAGGCAATTTCCCAGAAGATCATCGATGCCGCCCGGGCCCGGGACGCCGCCCGCAAGGCGCGGGAAATGACCCGCCGCAAGGGCGCCCTGGATATTGCCGGCCTGCCCGGCAAGCTGGCGGACTGCCAGCAGAAGGACCCGGCGCTGTCCGAACTCTACATTGTGGAGGGTGACTCCGCGGGCGGTTCCGCCAAACAGGGCCGCGACCGCAAGAACCAGGCGATCCTGCCGCTCAAGGGCAAGATCCTGAATGTGGAGAAAGCCCGCTTTGACAAGATGCTTTCTTCCCAGGAAGTGGGCACTCTGATCACCGCCCTGGGCTGCGGCATTGGCCGGGACGAATACGATGTGGAAAAACTCCGCTACCACCGCATCATCATCATGACGGATGCGGACGTGGACGGTTCCCACATTCGCACCCTGCTGCTCACCTTCTTCTTCCGGCAGATGCCGGAGCTGATCGAGCGGGGCTATGTGTATATCGCCCAACCGCCGCTCTACAAGGTCAAGAAAGGTAAGCAAGAGACTTACCTCAAGGATGACTTGGCCATGGAGGAATACCTGACCACCCTGGCCCTGGAAAAGACCGCCCTCTTCCCGGGGAACGACGCACCGCCGATCAGTGGCGAACCGCTGGCCAACCTGATCACCGAATACCGCAATGTGATGAAAATTGTGGATCGCCAGTCCCGGGTCTTCCCGGAAGACGTGCTGGAACAGATGATCTACATGCCATCACTCACCGAAGACAGCCTGAAGGACCAGGCCGGCATGGAAAGCTGGTGTGAAAAGCTCGGTCAGCGGGTGGATGCCATTACCGATGCCACCCAGACTTTCACCATTACCGCCCACAAGGACGAAGAACGGGGCCTGTTCCTGCCACGTGTGCAAGTGCTCGCTCACGGTGTGCCCCGCGAATACCAGGTCACCCTGGAGTTTCTGGAGTCGCCGGACTACCAGAAGATCAAGGCCCTGGGGGAAACCCTGGAAGGCTTGCTGGCCGAGGATGCCTATGTGCAACGTGGTGAGAGCCAGCGCCCCATTCGTCACTTTGCCGAAGCCCTGGATTGGCTCATGCAACAGGCGCGTCGTGGCACCAGCTTCCAGCGCTACAAGGGGCTGGGGGAGATGAATGCGGAGCAGCTTTGGGAGACCACCATGGACCCGGAAAGCCGCCGCATGCTGCAGGTGACCATCGAGGATGCCATTGCCTCCGATCAGATCTTCACCTGTCTGATGGGGGATGATGTGGACCCGCGTCGCCAGTTTATCGAGTCCAATGCCTTGCAGGTGTCTAACCTGGACGTTTAATTACCTGTGGGAGTGAGCTTGCTGCGATGCTCTTTCGCTTGCAGGCAAGCTCCCACAGGAAACGGGTTTTCCGCATTTGGGGTTTTGCCTTTCAAAACTCGCTTCTTGTCACTTGCTACGGTGTTCACACAAAAAAAGCGAACCCATAAGGTTCGCTTTTTTATACGTGCAAGCGTATTGCGTAATTGCGTATCAGCAATCGTTAAACCGCAAAATCTTCCAGCTTGGCACCCTTCGCCAGCGCATCCTGCAACCACAGCGGGCGTTTGCCACGGCCGGTCCAGGTGTTGCTGCTGTTGTTCGGGTCACGGTATTTCACTTTCGCCGGGCGGCGCACGCCGGCCTTCTTCTTGGTCGCTTTCTTGCCACGAGTCTTTTTCTTCTCGTTGGCTTTCAGCAGCTGCTCGGGTTCCACACCCAGTTCCTTGGCCATTTTTTCCAGAACGGCCTGGGCATTTTTCAATTCTGCCTTGCGCTTCTTGTCCAGCGCAGCTTCCGCTTGCTTGATCAGTTTTTCCAGTTCTTCGATGGAAAGTTCGTCAAGATTCATATTCATGGAGTAGCCCTAGTTATTGATCATTAAATAACGGCAGAGACTCTAGTTTTTTTAAGGCATAAAGGCAATTGCAGTACGGAAAAAAGGAGAAAATAAAAGCCCGGGAGTCTCTTTAAAACCTCATGTCAGACGGGACCCGGGCGAGAACGCTTCGCTAATCACCGGGGTAATGCTGGTGAATCCAGCGTTCGGCTTCTGTGGTTAATTGTTTGGCTTTTTTACCTTCACTGCTAATCGGTGGGCTGATGCGCAAGGTAATGGTGCCGGGCAGACGCATCCAGGAACGGGCGGGCCAGCAATCGCCGCTATTATGGCTGATGGCCACTACCGGTACGCCAGCCTGGCTGGCCAGCATGGCGCCGCCGTGATTGAACTTGCCCAGAGTGCCGGGCGCCTGGCGGGTTCCCTCCGGGTAGATCACCACGGGAATGCCGTCACGCAGCCGCTCCTTGCCCTGACTGAGCACGGACTTGAGAGCGGCACTGCCCTTGGTGCGGTCGATTTTAATGGGTTTGAGCAGGGCCAGCCCCCAGCCGAAAAAAGGGAGCCACAACAATTCCCGTTTGAGTACGGTGGCCTGGGGACTGATGAGCAATTGCAGATAAAAAGTTTCAAAGCTGCTCTGGTGATTGGCAATCACAACATAGGGGCCAGCCGGCAGGTTCTCCCGACCTTCTACCCGGATGCGTACTCCGTTGAGATGCTGCAGCAACCACATGGCAACACGGGTCCAGAGATTAACGAAACGGTGACGGCGCTTGTAGGGAAGGAAAGGGCCGATAAGAACGCAGAAAAAGCTGTGAATAATGCCGGCCAGGTTATACAGCACAAAAAACAGAACGCTGCGGATTCTGATCGACAGCGACGGGGCGTGCCGGGTCATGCCTATTCCTTTAAAAGATGATCCGTAAAATCGGCCAGCGAGTCGTAAATATCGACAGGCCCCAGTGATGTCGGCAAACCTTTGTCGCGGGTCTTTTCCCCCTTGCCGGTCAGCACCAGCACCGGTTTGCAGCCACGGGCCAGTCCGGCCTCCAGATCCCTAAGGCTATCACCAATCAGGGGCGCGCCGGTGACATCGCCATACTCGGTAACAATCTGGTCGATCAGGCCGGGAGCCGGTTTGCGGCAGTCACAGCCGTCGTCGGGGCCATGGGGGCAATAGAACACCTTGCCCAATTCCCCTCCCTGCTCTGCCACCAGTTCGCGCAATCGCTGATGCATGGCATTCAGGGTGGCAACATCATAATAACCACGGGCAATGCCGGATTGGTTGGTGGCCACCACCACGGTATAGCCTGCCCGGCTGAGACGGGCGATAGCCTCGAGGCTGCCCGGCAACGGAATCCACTCGTCCAGGGTCTTGATATAGGCGTCCGAGTCTTCGTTGATGACCCCGTCGCGGTCGAGGATGATGAGGTTGTTCATGGGAATCCTGCCCAATACCAATCTTGAATCGTAGGAGCCATGCTCGTGGCGAAAGGGTTTCAGGTTACCAACAAGCTACCGGAAAAGTGGAAGGCTTTTCGCTATGCAAGCATAGCTCCTACAGCGGGTTTCGCTTTGCGTTCAAATCACAAAGGCCGCTATAAAGCGGCCCTGTTTTTTCGCGTGGTTGCGTGAAGCGTGTTGCGTGCAAGCGCCGATTCACTCCTGCAACAGACTAATATCCGCCACATTCAGGAACAGGTCACGCAGGAAGGCCAGCAGGGCCAGGCGGTTGTTGCGTACGGCTTCATCTTCCGCCATCACCATGACGGTGTCGAAGAAGGCATCCACCGGTTCACGCAACTCGGCCAGCATTTCCAGCACGCCCTGGTAGTCGCCCTTTTCCAGTAATGGTTCGGACTGCTCGTAGCAGGCCACCACCAGATTGGTGAGCGTCTTTTCGGTGTCGTCTTCCAGCAGGGCACCGTCGATTTCTTCCGGCGGGGCACTGTCCAGCTTGGCGAGGATGTTGGAGACGCGCTTGTTGGCGGCGGCCAGGGCCTCGGCTTCCTCGCGTTTCTGGAAAGCCGCCACGGCTTTTACTCGACGGTCGAAATCCAGCGGCTTGCGACAGGCCTCCTCGATGGCCAGCACCGACAGGATCACCGGGGTGGCAATGCCCTGCTCCTGGTACATGGCGCGGTAACGACCCTTGATGAACTCGAAGGCCTCTGCCGCCTCGGCGCGGTTGATGCGCAGTTCGAACTGGTCCCCGGCCTTTTCCAGCAGGTGCTGCAAATCCAGCTCCAGCTGGTTTTCGATGATGATGCGCAGTACCCCCAGGGTGGCGCGGCGCAGGGCGTAGGGGTCCTTGGTGCCGCTGGGTTTCTGGCCGATGCCGAAGATGCCCACCAGGGTGTCGATCTTGTCGGCCAGGGACACGGCCATGCCGGTCTTGCTCTGCGGCAGCTTGTCACCGGCAAAACGTGGCAGGTATTGCTCGTACAGGGCCTGGGCCACTTCGTCCGGCTGGCCTTCCAGCCGTGCCAGGTAGTACCCCATGATGCCCTGCATGGTGTCGAACTCGCCCACCATTTCACTGTTCAGGTCGGCCTTGCTCAGTTCCCCCGCCAGTCTGGCCTGCTCGGCATTCCCCCCGATCTGTTCGGCGATAATGGCGGCCAGGCCACCGATACGGGCGCACTTGTCAGCCACAGTGCCGAGCTGCTGCTGGAACACCACCTTTTCCAGGCCCTTGCCGTGCCGGGCCAGGGGTTTCTTGCAATCGTTGTCGTAAAAGAACGCCGCATCCGCCAGACGGGGACGAATCACCTTCTCGTTACCGTGGATCACCTGCTGGGGATCCTTGGACTGGATATTGCTGATGGTGATAAAACGCGGCATCAGCTTGCCGTCGGCATCCAGCACGGAGAAATACTTCTGGTGTTCTTCCATGGCGCTGATCAGCGCCTCCTGGGGCACCCGCAGGAAGTCCTCGTCGAAACTGCCCATCAGGGCCACGGGCCATTCCACTAGGGCGGTGACTTCGTCGAGCAGGTCCGGGTCGATCTGGGCGGCACCGCCTGCTTCCTGACCGGCGGCGGTGGCCTGTTCCTTGATCATGGCCTTGCGCCGGTTGAAGTCGGCGATCACATGGCCATCGTTCTCCATGCGCTCGGCGTACTCGCCGGCACTGGCCAGTTCGATGGCGCCGGGCGCGTGGAAGCGGTGGCCATAGCTGGTGCGGCCGGCCTGCAGGTCCAGCAATTCGAACGGCACCACTTCGTCACCGAACAGCGCCACCAGCCAGTGGGCCGGACGCACGAATTGCACCTTGCGCTTGCCCCAGCGCATGCGCTTGGGGATGGGCAGCTTCTGCACGGCCTGGGTGAAGAAGTCGGGAATCAGCTCGGCGGCGGGTTTGCCCTTTTCGGTGATCCGCGCCACCAGGCGCTCGCCCTTGCCAGTGTCCTGGCGGCCCAACTGGTCCACGGTCAGGCCCAGGGAGGCAGCAAAGCCCTGGGCCGCCTTGGTGGGGTTGCCGTCCTTGTCAAAGGCGGCCTGCACGGCCGGGCCCTGGCGCTCGATATCGCGATCGGCCTGCTTGTCGTCCAGATCCCGCACCAGCACGGCCAGACGACGGGGAGCGGCAAAGCTTTCCACCTCGCCATGATTCAGGCCCGCTTCATCCAGTTGGCGAACAAATTCATCGGTCAGCGCCGCGCTCAGGGTGGGCAGCGCTTTCGGGGGCAGCTCTTCGGTGCCCAGTTCAATCAGCAAATCCCGGGACATTATTTCTCCCCCTTCTTTTTGGCTGCTTTCTTGGCAGCCTTTTCGTCCTGCTTTTTCAACTCGGTTTCCACTTCCTCGCGAATGGACTCGTCAGCCATGGGGAAGCCGAGCTGGCGTCGCGCATCGAAATAGGCCTGGGCCACGGCCCGGGCCAGGGTGCGCACGCGCAGAATGAAACGCTGGCGCTCAGTGACGGAGATGGCTTTGCGGGCATCCAGCAGGTTGAAGGTGTGGGAAGCCTTCAGGACATATTCATAGGCGGGCAGTGGCAGGCCGGCCTCGATCAGCTTGGTGGACTCGGCCTCGAACAGGTCGAACTGCTTGAACAGCTCGTCCACATTGGCGTGTTCGAAATTGAAGGTGGACATCTCCACTTCGTTCTGCAGGAACACATCGCCGTAGGTGACCTTGCCGAAGGGGCCGTCGGACCACACCAGGTCGTAGACCGAATCCACGCCCTGGATGTACATGGCCAGCCGTTCCAGGCCGTAGGTGATTTCACCGGTGACCGGGTAACAATCAATGCCGCCCACCTGCTGGAAGTAGGTGAACTGGGTGACTTCCATGCCGTTGAGCCATACTTCCCAGCCCAGGCCCCAGGCACCCAGGGTGGGGGATTCCCAGTTGTCTTCCACAAAGCGGATATCGTGGACCAGCGGATCAAAGCCGAGCATGCGCAGCGAGCCCAGGTAGAGCTCCTGGATATTGTCCGGGGACGGCTTCAGAACCACCTGGAACTGGTAGTAGTGCTGCAGCCGGTTGGGGTTTTCCCCGTAGCGGCCGTCGGTGGGCCGGCGGGAAGGCTGCACATAGGCACTGTTCCAGTTTTCCGGGCCGATGGCACGCAGGAAGGTGGCCGGGTGAAAGGTGCCCGCGCCCACTTCCATGTCCAGGGGCTGCACGACCACGCAACCCTGCTCTGCCCAGTACTGCTGCAGGGCCAGAATCAGGCCCTGGAATGTCAAAATATCCGTCTGCGGTTGTTCCGCCATGGTGAATCCTGTTGTTCGAGTTCGATTTGCCGCCAAAAAGCAGGCGCCAAGTATACCGGCCCGGCCCGGCCGGTGATACCGCTTGCCGGTGTGACATGACTACTGACAGCAGGGTGTCAGGAGCCCTATGCCAGGATGACGACCGGCGATGGCTGGAGTAATGTCAGAACCAGCTTGTTGGCGGGGTGTAAAACCACAGGGAAGACAGAAATGCGACGCGCGGAACGCTTGTTTCAGATCGTACAGGCTCTCGGGGCCCATCCCTGGACCACGGCCCGGGCCCTGGCCGAGAGGCTGCAGGTCTCGGAACGAACCATCTACCGGGATATCGACCACCTGAGCCTGAGCGGGGTGCCGATCTATTCCCAGGCCGGCAAGGGCTATGCCCTGCTGGAGGGCTATCAGCTTCCACCGCTGATGTTCAGTGTCGAGGAATGGCAGGCCCTGCTAACCGGCCTGGCCATGGCCCAGGGCTGGGCCGGCCGCCGCCAGGCCGAGGCGCTGCAGGCGGTACAGGAAAAGCTGGCCATGGCGGTGCCGGCGCAATTGCGGGCTATCACGCCATCGGTAACCGCGCCGTCCCTGCCGGAACGGCGTATGCTGGGCGCCCTGCTGGATCCGCTGCAGCAGGCCATCACCGAACGCCGCAAGATCCAACTGCATTATACCGACCTGCAGGAACGTCAGAGCCGCCGGGTGCTGTGGCCGCTGGGCCTGTACTTCTGGGGGCACTGCTGGACCCTGGTGGGCTGGTGCGAACTGCGCCGTGCCTTCCGCCACTTCCGCGTGGACCGCATCGTTATCCTGCAGACCCTGGAAGACACCTATCCGGTCAGCCCCGGTCGCACCCTGGCTGACTACGAGGCGTGGGAAACCCGCCGCTGTCATCAACAAGAGGCCGCCGATGAAAGACCGTTGTCCGTGGTGCGGGGATGATCCCCTCTACCAGCAATATCACGACCACGAATGGGGGGTGCCCGAATACGACGACCGGGCCCTGTTCGAATGCCTCAACCTGGAAGGTGCCCAGGCCGGGCTGAGCTGGATTACCGTGCTGCGCAAGCGCGAGCGTTACCGCGAGGTCTTTGACGGCTTCGACCCGGAAAAGATCATCCGCTACGACGACCGCAAGGTGCAGACCCTGCTGCAGGACCCCGGCATCATCCGCAACCGGCTCAAGGTGGCGGCCACCATCGGCAATGCCCGCGCCTTTCTGGCATTGCGGGACGAAGGGCAGACCTTGAGTGATTTCCTCTGGGACTTTGTCGATGGCCGGCCGCAGGTCAATCATTTCCGTACCCTCAAGGAGGTGCCCGCCTCCACCCCGGTGGCTGACGCCATGAGCCGTGCCCTGAAAAAACGCGGCTTCAAGTTCGTCGGCCCCACCATCATCTACGCCTTCATGCAGGCCACCGGCATGGTCAACGACCACCTCACCACCTGCCCGCGGCATCGGGATTTGACCTGAAAAGCCGCAAGCTACAACGCGGGGAGCAGGCATGAGCATATTTGCGGGAAGGGAACTCCGCGCTGAAACCAGTGACGCGGGCAGTGCAGCGCAGATTAGTAACCACATTGATTCGCGTTGTGGCTTGCAGCTTGTAGCTTGTTCCTCAAAAGTTGGTACAGCCCTTGCTCAGAATAACGGTATCCCTGACAAGGAAAGTACGGTGGACAGTGCCATGACCCGCAGCAACCCCATCATCATCATCAAGACCGGCAGCACCTACCCACAGATCAGTGCCCATTACGGCGATTTTGATACCTGGATCAGCCACGGACTCGGCCAATCCTCGTCGCTGATGGTGGTGGACGCTCTTCGTGGGGACGCCCTGCCCACGGCCAGCGAGATTGCCGGTGTGGTGGTGACCGGCTCCCACGCCATGGTCACCGAACAAGCGCCGTGGATGCGCAAGCTCACGCGCTGGCTGTATGCCCTGGTTCATGAACACCGGCAGGTCCCGGTACTGGGCCTGTGTTTCGGGCATCAGTTGCTGGCCCAGGCCCTTGGCGGTGAAGTGGCGGATAACCCCCTGGGTATGGAAGTGGGCACTGTGGCGTTACGGCTGACCCAGGCAGGTCGCCAGGATGCCCTGTTGAGCGCCATTAGCGGGCACCCGTGGGCGCAAGTGGTGCACAGGCAGTCAGTGCTTACTCCGCCGCCAGGCGCCACGGTGCTTGCCAGTAATGTGCACGACGCCTGTCAGGCGTTCCGCTATGGCGAGCGGATCTGGGGGGTGCAGTTCCACCCGGAATTCAGCGCCGATGTGATGCGTGCCTATCTGCAGGCGCTCAGTGGTGACACCCTGACCCAGCAGCAGGTGGACCATCACCTGCCGGAAGTCCGTGAATGCACCGGCGCCAGCAGCATCCTGGGCCGTTTCGCCCAGCTCACCGCCGCGCAGGTGGCGTAAGGGGCAGTTGCGAGTTGCGAGAAGCGAGTTTCGAAAGGCAGAATCGTGCCGCAGGAGCCATGCCAGCATGGCTCCTGCGACTCAAAACATGGTTCGGGATTACTTCGCCGGCTGGCTGTTGGCGCCGAACACTGCGCCGATCAGCGCACTGCCCTGCCCCAGCGGGTCCTGGCGGATACGGGTTTCCTGCTCGCCGATGCGGGTATAAAGCTCGTCCATGCTGTTGTCGATCACGTAGTTTTCCAGATCCAGATCCGGCTTGTCAGTGAGTGGTAACTTATCGTATACCGCAAGCAGGCTCTGGTACTGGTCGTAGAACCCGGTCTTGCGCAGGTTGTCCTCGACGATGGGCTGGTAGCGCTGGCGCAGGGTGCTTTCGGTCTGGGTGCGGAAATAATCGGTGGCGGCGGTCTGCCCGCCCTGGACGATGCCCAGCGCGTCATTCACGGACATCTGGCTGATGGCCTGCTTGAACACCGGTGTGGCGGCCGCCACCGCCTGTTCAGCGCCCCGGTTCATGGCGGTTTCCACCTGGTCCACATAGCTGCCGAAGCCGAACTGGCGCAGGGTATCGGCCACCGGCTGCACGGACGCAGGCAGGCTCAGGTTGAAAGCGCCTTCCCGGGAGAGCTGGGCCCCGGCCCGGTCGGTCCCGGTCTTCAGGGCTTCCTTGATGCCGGCAGCCAGTCGCGAATCCGTGTCGTAGCCGGCGTCCTTGGCCATCTGATTGCCCATGTTCACCCAGGGCATCATGGCATCCATGTTCTGGCAGCCGGTCAGCGCCAGGCCCAGTGCAAGCGGCAGTAATTTTTTCACGGTGGACTCCTTGTTTTGGAGGCCATGCTACTGCATTCCTGGCTGGCTGCTAAGCACTTGATTAAGTTGAAAGTTAAAAGTTGAAACGCGGCGCAAGGCTTGGCAGGTAAGGGACGTTGTTGCGCCGCGATTCCGGTGTGGGGAGTTGCGCGGGCACGACCATTCAGTGCTCAATGAGCTGGCTCGCGCTTTGACTCTTTCAACTTTGCATTTGCTCCTCCATGACCGACGACGATTACCGCGAACAGCACAAGACACGCCTGGCCTACATGCCCTGGTTGTACGGGCGGCTCAAGGCGAAGCACCGGGCCTGGGCTGAACCCTGGCAGCGTGAGATTCAACAGGCATTGATGGCGCTGGAAACCGTGCATTTTGGCGCGGACTGTTTCGTGGCGCCCCAGGCGGTGCTGCTGGCTGAACCCGGGCGCGATATTATCGTGGGAGATGGCACCCTGATCGCTGCAGATAGCGTTATCCACGGCCCCGTTCGCCTGGGGAAACAGGTCAGCCTCAACCATCACATCACCCTGGATGGCGGTGCCGCCGGTATCGAGATCGGCGACGGTACCCGCATGGCCGCCTACTGCACCCTTTATGCCTTCAATCATGGTCTGGACGCGGGCCGCCCGGTCCGCGAGCAGCCGGTCACCTCCCGGGGCATCCGAATTGGCCGCGATGTGTGGATTGGCGCCCGCGCCGGCATCGTCGATGGAGTCACCATAGGTGACCACGCGGTGGTGGGCATGGGCGCCGTGGTCACCCGGGATGTGCCGCCCTGGACCATCGTGGCCGGCAACCCCGCCCGCCCCATTGGTCGCCGGCCCGGTGCCCCGCTTCCTGAACAGCCTGACACATAACCGGTAACATTCTCTTTGTTGAACGATGTTTAGTTTTTCTCCAGACTTAATTGAACACTGTTAAGAAAGAGGGATCACCATGGATGAGAGTGCCATTCAGCGACATTCCGGCGGCTGGCTGTTCTACGTGAAGGCCGCTTTCGGCATCAGCCTGGGGCTGATGATTCTGGGCATTGTCTGGCTGCCCACGGACCTGTGGATCAAGGGCTATCTGGTGATGGGGATCATGTTCGTGGTTGGTTCCACCATCACCCTGGCCAAGACCCTGCGCGATGACCATGAAGCCCGACGGCTGATCAACCGCATCAGTGAGGCCAAGACCGAGCGGTTGCTCAAGGAATATACGGATTGAAAAAAGTCAGACGTCCGACTTCCGACGTCTGACCCAGAAATTAAGGAGAACAATATGGCTACCGCCTGGAATAAACTGAAAACCCTGATGCGTGGCCAGGCCCGCGTCAGTGTGGAACAGATCGTCAACGCCAATGACATGTTGTTGCTGGACCAGCAGCTCTACGAAACCGAACACGCGCTGCGCGATGCCCGGCGGCAACTGGCCAGATTGATGGCGGAGCAGACACTCAACCGCAATCGCCGGGACGAGCTGAATCGACAGATTCACTATTATGAACGTGGTGCCCGTCAGGCCCTGGAACAGGAAGAACAGACATTGGCCCTGGATATCGGCAAGCGGTTGGCGGATCTGGAACAACAGCTTGCCCGGCTGGATCAGCACGCGGTGACGCTGGGGCAGCAGGAAAACGCGTTCCAGCGCTTTATCCAGCAGGCCGCCGACCAGTTGAAAACCCTGCGCCATGAACAGTCGCTGGCACGGACCCAGGAATCCCTGTTTGGGCAGGCCTCCCAACGCCAGCAGGAAAGCCGTGGGTTGGCACAACGGCTGTGTGACAGCCAACAAACCCTGCAACAAATCCAGCAACGCCAGGAAGAATGTCGTCTGTTGTGGCAAAGTGAGACGCAACTGGCGGCAGGCATGACCTCGCTGGGGGGAGACAACCTGGATCAGCGCATGGCCGATGCCGGCATCGGGGACAGCCAGAGCCAGCGCGCCCGTGACATCCTGGCCAGGCTGCAACCGTCCTCACACCCGCTCCGCCAGGGAGCCGCGCCCGGAACAGGTAGCCATAACGAGGAACAGCAAGGTGGCACGTCGTAACCAACACAGCCGTGAAGAATTGCAGGGCCTGGCCATCCAGGCCGTCCGTGAGCTGGTGGTGGAAAAGGGTCTGGAAAAACTCAGTGTGCGCAAGGTGGCCGACCGGATCGGCTATACCGCCGGCATGCTCTACCATGTCTTTGCCAATCTGGATGACCTGATTCTCCACGCCAACGCCGCCACCCTGGATCAGCTACTGGGGGACATGGACAGCGCCGCGGACAGCTCCCCGGCCCGGGCGCTGCATCAGATGGCCAGCGCCTACCTGGCGCTGGCCCGGGAACAGACCGCCCTGTGGCAGATGGTCTTCATGCATCGCATGCAGAATGCCGCGCCAGTGCCGGACTGGTACCAGCAGAAAACTGCCGCGCTGTTCGACCGGGTGGAAAGGCAAATGGCCGGCCTGGCCACGGACCACGACCCGGCCCAGATTCATCTGGCGGCGCGGACCCTGTGGAGCGGCGTGCATGGCATCGCCGTGCTGGCGGCCCAAGACAAGCTGGTGGTGGCCGGCGATGTGGACGAGCAGGCCATGCTGGAATCCTTGCTGGAACATTATCTGAACAGTTGGGCGGGGGAGTAGACAAGCTTCAAGCTGCAACACGGGGTAAGGCTAATCATTGCTGACAGACAGGCGCTCCGCGCTGAAAGCTTACGGCGCGGGCATTGCCTTACAGTATGGCAATAACAATGATTCGCGTTGCAGCTTGTAGCTTGTAGCTTGCCACTCTCCCAAACCAAGGATGAAAAAAGGAAAACCATGAAAAAAGGGCTGTTCTCATTACTGGCGGCGCGGCGGTTCGGGCCGTTTTTCTTTACCCAGTTTCTCGGGGCCTTCAACGACAATGTGTTCCGCCAGGCGCTGATCCTGCTGATTGCCTCCGGGGTGGTCACTGCCGTCAGTGTGAACACCCTGAACAATGTGGCTCTGGCCCTGTTCATTCTGCCCTTTTTCCTGTTCTCGGCCCTGGCCGGCCAGGTGGCGGACAAGTACGACAAGGCCTCCCTGGTGCGCAAGATCAAGTTTGCCGAGGTCTGCATCATGAGCGCAGCGGCGGTGGGCTTCTTCTTTGATGCGGTCTACTTCCTGCTTGGCGTGCTGTTCTGCATGGGGCTGCAGTCCACCTTCTTCGGCCCCATCAAGTACTCCATCATTCCCCAACACCTGAATGACAAAGAACTGGTTTCCGGTAACGCCCTGGTGGAGATGGGAACCTTCCTGGCCATTCTGCTCGGCTCCATTTCCGGTGTATTGCTGAATATGGAGGGGGTGGGCGATGGCGTGGTAGCCACGGCCGTGGTGAGCCTGGCCCTGCTCGGCTACCTGGCGGCCCGGGGAATTCCGTCGGCACCGGCAGCGGATGGCAGCCTGAAACTGAACTGGAACCTGTGGAAGGAAACCTGGCGTATCGTCGGCTATGCCCGCGAAGTGAAATCCGTGTGGATGTGTGTGCTGGGTATTTCCTGGTTCTGGTTCCTGGGCGCGGCCTATACCACCCAGCTCAAGGTTTATGTGGATGACTACCTGCTGGGCACCGACGGGCTCTACGCAGTGCTGCTGGGCACCTTTTCCATTGGTATCGGCCTGGGCTCCTTCCTGTGTGAAAAACTGTCCGGCAAACGGGTAGAACTGGGGCTGGTGCCACTGGGCTCCATCGGCCTGAGCCTGTTCGGCGTGGACCTGTTCTTTTCCTATGCGGGGCTGGAAGGCAATGGCCAGGTGGACATAGCCGGCTTCCTGCAACAGGCGGGCGGTTACCGGGTGCTGCTGGATCTGCTTGGCATCGGGGTATTCGGTGGTTTCTATATTGTGCCGCTGTTTGCCTTTATCCAGCATCGCGCCAACCCCAAACACCTGTCGCGTATCATTGCCGCCAACAATATTCTCAATGCCCTGCTGATGGTGGGGTCCGCCGTGGCGGGCATCGTACTGGTGGGGGTGCTGGAACTCACCGTGCCGGAATTCTTCCTGGTGCTGGCGCTGGCCAATGTGGTGGTGGCCAGCTACATCTATACCGTGGTGCCGGAGTTCCTGATCCGCCTGCTGGTGTGGATGCTCACCCACACCATGTACCGGGTGAAGCATGAAGGCATGGACAACATTCCCGATGAGGGGCCCTGCGTCCTGGTGTGCAACCACGTGAGCTATGTGGATGCGCTGCTGTTGGCCGGTGCCATTCGGCGGCCGGTGCGCTTTGTCATGTTCAAGCCGATCTACGACATGCCGCTGCTCAACTACATCTTCCGTACCGGCAAGACCATCCCCATCGATTCGCGCACCCGCAACCCGGAAATCTACGACCGGGCTTTCGTCCGGATCCGCGAGGAACTGGCTGCTGGCGAGGTGGTATGTATCTTCCCGGAAGGCAAACTTACCAGCGACGGCGAGGTGGATGTGTTCCGTGCCGGGGTGGAAAAGATTATTGGTGAGACGCCCGTACCGGTTATTCCCATGGCGTTGTCCGGTCTCTGGGGCAGTTTCTTCAGTCACAAGGGGGGCAAGGCGCTGACGCGTTTGCCACGGCGTTTCTGGTCGCGAATAAAACTGTCCGTGGGGCGGCCAGTGGCCCCGGAGGCGGTGAACGCCGAGGATCTGCGCAACCGGGTACTGGCCATGCGTGAGCGCCCCTGATGTAGCGGAACAATCATTCCGTGGCAACGGGTTGCGTAATCCATACGCTCCGTAACTTGCAGATTGCCAAAAAGACCGGACACTCAATAATAAAGCGGTCCATGTTTAGTCATGGAGACAGCGCCACGTCCCGCCCGGGTATCTATCCATGGCGGCGAGAGGCGAAACAACCGGACCCGGAACCACAATAACAACAGGGATAAAACGTGTCGGATTCTTCTTCCTCGCCCGCCGGTCTGCGGGCGCGACTCCAGCAGTTACTGCTGCAATTGCCACCGGTCCAGCGGGTGGACGAGCGGTTTCATCAGGTCGAGAACGAGGTGTTGCATAATCTGAAGCAGCGCCTGGATGCCCTGAGCCACCCCGGCGAGCTGGAGGGTGAGCCGGACAGCCTGCACCAGTTGCTGGACGTGTCCATGGCACAGAACCCGGACCAGGCCCGGCTGATGCTGGTCCACCAGTTGCTGGCAGGCATGACCGCCGATGAAGCGCGTATCTTTGCCGCGCTCTCCGATGGCAGCGCCTTTCCCCTGCTCACCGTCTACAGCGGCGGGCGGTTTTCCCGAGGGGAGGTGCTGCACCGCCATTCCAATGTGGGCCGCGCCGCCGGGGTGCAATGCAACGAAGTGATTGCCTTCTACCTGGCCCGCCTGTTCGCCCGTGGCCTGGTGATCGCCACGGCCTTCACCGAATCCCTGCGTACCGACTACGAACTGCTGGAAGGCGACAGTGACTACCGCAAGGCGCAAGCTGCGCTGAAAAACCCGGTACCAAAACTGAAAACCCGGCGGGAAACCCTGCGCATCAGCCCGGTGGGGACACAGTTGTGGGCGTTGATGAGTGATGAAGCGGCGATAGAGGAGTAGACCGTGATTACCGATATCGATCTGATTCTGGCGGACCTGCAGGCCAACTGGCTGCTTTACCTCTCCATGCCCTTTGTAGCAGCGGCCATTGGTTATGGCACCAAGGTGGTGGCCATCAAGATGATGTTCAAGCCGCTCAATTTTGTCGGCATCCGGCCCTTCCTCGGTTGGCAGGGCATTGTACCGAGCAAGGCCGCCACCATGGCCAGTATCGCCTGCGACCTGATGATGGAACGGCTGCTCAAGCCCGAAGATGTGTTCAACAAGCTGGACCCGCACCGAGTGGCCGAGGAAATCCGCGATCCGCTGATCCGTTCCGTGGAAGACATCACCCGGGAAGTGGCGGCGGAATACCAGCCCGGCCTGTGGGAATCCGCACCGGAATCGGTGAAGCGGCTGGTAATCCAGCGCATCCAGAACGAAGCGCCGCACATGGTCGAACAGATCATGGAGGACATCAAAAGCAACATCACCCGGGTGTTCGACCTCAAGGACCTGGTGATCAATGCCCTGGTGCGCGACAAGGAGCTGCTCAACCGCGTCTTCCTGGAAGCCGGCCATGCGGAGTTCAAATTCATCCGCAATTCCGGCATCTGGTTCGGCTTTGCCATCGGTATCGTCCAGGCCGTGGTCTGGGCCTTTACCCACAACATCTGGGTGATCCCGCTGTTCGGTCTGTTCACCGGTTGGTTCACCGACTGGCTGGCGCTGAAGATGATCTTCAATCCCAAGCAGCCGGTACGCTATCTGGGACTGTTCGAGTGGCAGGGGTTGTTCCTGAAACGTCGCAAGCAGGTGGCAGCCCGGTACGGGGAACTGGTGGCCAGCGAGATCGTCACCCCGGCGGCGGTGATCGAAGCCATCCTCAAGGGCCCGCTGTCCGACCGCCTGTTCGGCCTGGTGCAGAAACAGGTGCAGCGAACCCTGGACGAACAGGCCGGCCTGGCCAAGCCACTGGTGGTGTTCGCCGTGGGCAGCACCAAGTACCAGGAAATGAAACGCTCCGTGGCGGACAAGGTCATGGAACACCTGCCGGAAACCCTCAGCCACATGGAAGCCTATGCCGAGGAAGCCATGGATCTGAAAAACCTGCTGGTGCAAAAGATGCAGGAACTCACTGAGGAAGAATTCGAAGGGCTGCTCAGGCCCGCCTTCCAGCAGGATGAGTGGATTCTCATCACCGTGGGGGCGCTACTGGGCTTCCTGGTGGGGGAGCTGCAGGTGCATGTAATGCTTCACTTTGCGGTACCCGTGGGGTGAACGAGACGTGAGGTATGAGTTTCCTGGCCTTTCTGGTTTTCGAAACTCGTACCTCGTTTCTCGCTACTTCCTGTTTCCATATTTTCTGCACACTTCCTTGCCATCATCGTGACAATCCGGTTCTTTATAACAGGAGTTTCCCGGTAGCTAACCCGCCACCTCAAGGAGCGTCACCTCATGGCAATGGCAGACAACACGTCCCGCTATGGCACCATCACTCGCCTGCTGCACTGGAGTATGGCGTTGTTGATTCTCTGGCAGTTCCTCTCTGCCCTGGCCCATTTCGGGTTCGAAGATAGTGCCTTCGAAGCCTTCTTCTGGCCCACCCACAAGCCACTGGGGTTTCTGCTGCTGATCCTGATCGTCATTCGCCTGGGCTGGGCCGCGGTAAACCTGGCCCGCCGCCCCCCATCCGTGAATCTGTTGGCCAAGTTGGGCCATCTGGGTCTGTATGGCGTGTTGTTCCTGGTACCGGCCCTGGGCCTGCTGCGCCAGTATGGCTCCGGCCGTGAATTCAGCCCCTTCGGCCTGCCCCTGTTACCCGGCTTTGAAGGCGACGAAATCGCCTGGATGGTGGAACCGGGCAATGCCCTGCACGGCCTGCTGGGCTGGTTGCTGCTGGCCATGATCATCGGTCATATCGCCATGGCCTTCTGGCACCGCAAACAGTCGGGGCAAGTGGATATCATCCCTCGTATGTGGGGGGAATAGCTTCAGTTTCGAGTACCGATAAGCGAGTTGCGAAAAGCAAAACCTCGCTCGGGAAGGACGGGTTTTCGAAACTCGCAACTCGGTACTCGTAACTTTCTTGCAATCACGCCGCCGGAGCTGGAAGGTTTCCGCTTGTCCCCCAAATGTAAGACATTGCCCACTATCCTTTCCCGGACCACGCCCTAGAATATTCCCTTTTCCAAAAACTGTCTGGGGGACAAGATGCTGAAGGACAAGCTCAAGGGCAGCCTGCCCGTTCGGGGAATTGTGGGTGCGGTGGTCGGTGCACTGGTACTGCTGGTGGTGGCCAACAACTCCATCTTTTATGCCGAGCCCGGTTATGTGTATCACGTGCGTACCATCACCGGTCAGGAAAAAGTGGTTAGCGATGTGGGCTACCAGTTTTTCTTTTTTGGTCGCTGGAATTCCTGGAAACGGGCGCTGACCGTCCAGGCCGTGCGCGGTGGCAGTGAAACCCTGGATTATGTGGAAGTGGAGGGCTCGGAAACCTCCGCCGCCCTGCCCCCCCAGAACATCATGTTCCTGGACCAGGTGGACGCCAATGCCCAGGCTACGGTGCGCTTTACCATTCCCACCGACCAGGAGAGTTTCCTGCGTCTGGCGCACGAATACCGCACGCCGGAGAACTTGCTGCGCACCGCGTTGATTCCCGCCTTCAAGGAAACCCTGCAGGCCAATGCGTCACTGATGAGTGCCGAAGAGTACTACTCGGGTGGCCGTACCGAATTCAACACCGAATTCGAGAACCAGATGATCAATGGCATCTACATTGTCCGCCGTGAGGAATACAGCGAAAAACGTGTGGGGGACATCAAGGGCAGCGCCAATGTGGCCATGGGCACCGACCAGCAGGATTACGGTGACGATTCCAAGGTGGTGTTCGTGGTACGCAAGATTCTGGATGAGACCGGTGTGCCCAAACGCAAATCCCAGCGCTTTATTGATTACGGGGTGTCCGTGGTGGAAGCCCGCGTGACCCAGATGGATCCGAACCAGCGCTTCGTGGAGCGCATGCAACTCAAACAGAAAGCCTCTGCCGACCGGGCCATAGCGCGCGAGCAGCGGGTGCAGGAAGAGGAGCAGCGGTTGCTGGCCATCGCCCGGGGTGAGCGTGAAGTGGCCGAGCGCCAGGCCAAGGCCAAGGTGGACCAGATCCAGCGAACCACCGAAGCGGAAACCGAAAAGCAACTGGCCATTACCGAAGCGCAAAAACAGAAAGAGCAATCGGAAATCGAAAAGCAGACCGCGCAGATCCAGCTGGAGAAGGCCCGCATCGAAGCGGAAACCCGTCGCACCCTGGCGGATGCCGAAGCCTACCAGAAGAAGGCCGTGCTGCAGGCGGATAACGCCCTGGCGCAGAAGCTGGAAGCGGAAATCGAGATCCAGAAAATCTGGGCCCAGGCCTTTGCCCAGCGCAAGGTGCCCCAGTACGTCTTTGGTGGCGCCGGTAATGGCACCCCCACCGGCTCGGATTCCGAGACCAAGGCCTTCATGCAAATGCTGACCCTGGATGCCGCCAAGCGGCTCAGCTATGACCGGGAAGTGAAGAAATAAACCCTGCCGGACGGTTACCGAACACGAAAGAACACCTCGTCATACCGGGCTTGCCCCGGTATGACGAATCGAATCGGGTAGCCGGTTAAGGAGTTATTCGGAGGCGCCTTAATCGCCGCCGCTGGCGCTGCTGGGCCGGATCACGAAGCTCTGGCTGAGCCGGTCATGCAGCAGCCGCCCGCCCATAAAGGCATTGATCAGAAAGATCACCTTCCATAGCAACCCCACCAGTAACAACAGCGCTGTTATTCGCCACAGATTGTGCAGCGGATGCAGGCGCTGACCGTTCTTGTTCACCACCCGAAAACCCAGCAGGTACTTGGCCGGGGTGGCCTGCAGGGGCGTGCATTCCAGCACCAGGGCCATGAGCAGGTAGGCCACCAGGCTGCCCAGGGTCAGCCACAGCCCGGAGGGTACCGCCGCTTCGCCGCTGATCATCTTCAGGGGGCCGATCACCAGCAGTGAGATCGCGAACATGACAAACAGCAGGTCCATCAGCACGCACAGGGCACGCCAGCCATAACCGGCATAAACCCATGATGATGCCGGAGCCTGCGGGTCCGACGGCTGTGGGGTTGGGGTCACGGCCTGGCCACCACGCACGGCGGCCAGCCTGGGCTCCTGGCTGGGTGCGGCGTCCAGCAGGTCAAACAGCCACTGGCCGTTGTCCTCGCCCACGCTGGCCAGCAATTCCCGGCGTTGCCCGGTCCAGTGAAACAGGTCATTGAGATAGGCCAGCACCTGGCGTTGCGGCACCGCCCAGCCCGGCCGCTGCCGGTCCACGATCAGGCGGAAAACCGCCTGGCCCAGCGCGCGGTTGAAGGCGGTTTCCAGAATCAGCGGATTGGCCACCAGAAATTGCCAGTGCTGTGGCCGCGACAGGGCGGCGGATTGCGACAGGGTATGGGCGCACTGTGCCAGCAATTCGGCCTTTACCTGCTCCGGGTCGTCTGCCGCTGGTGCCTCTTCCTGTAAGGGTTCCACCCGATGGATTTCGCGAGGGGGCGGCTGTGGCGGGCTTTCGGTTTCCGCCGCCTCCATGACGAACGCATCGTGACTGGGGGGCGGTGGATTGTTCTCGGCGTCGCGCAGGAAATCCGTGTCTACATCGTCGTTTGGCGCGGGCGGCGGCTCTGTTTCCGGCAGGCTTTGTGAAACGAAAGAAGACACCGGCGGATCCTGTTGTTCCCGCTCGGCCATGGCCATGGCCTGCTTGTAGGCCTGGTGCAGACGCTGAAAGCCTTGCGGGTCCTGGTCGGGCCGGTGTTGTTTGAGCTGCTTGGCATAGGCGCGCTTGATGGCGCGGCTGTCATCGGTGGGGTCGATCTGCAGCAGGGTCCAGGGGGTCATGCCACGGCCTGCCGGTGACGTCTGCGACTCAGGCGCAGATTGATGACATGGGTGCGGCTGATGCGATCCTGAATCAGGTTGCCGTTCATCCAGCAGTTAATCACGAACAACAGGACGAACAGCAGCCCACCCCGCACATCCAGGTAGCTGTTACTCACTATCAAGGCCAGCACCCCCACCATGCAGCCGGCCCGCATCAGGGTATGGCACCACTGCATGGGTTGCATGTTGGTGTCAGTCACCCGCAGCCCCAGTACCCATTTGCCCGGTGTGCTTTGCCAGCGGGAATGTTCCAGTAGCGAGGCGATCAGGATGTACAGGGCAAAGCTGATGAGCAGGCGCGTGTCACCCAGCCGGGCCGGGTCCAGTTGAGCGCTGAGCCAGGGCCATTTCAGCAGGGCGTCCACCGGCGCGGCGATGGCAAACAGGTCGATGGCCAGGGCAATGCAACGGTGCAGCATGCTGCCGAAGTAATAGAAGTTCAGCGACTCTTGCGGTTTTGCAGGCCGCTGGCGGATCAGCTTCTTGCTGCCGCGCAGGCCCTGCTCCACTGGCGGCTGAGCCAGCTCCTGTTCGATCATCTCGAACAGGTTTTCACGGATGGCGGTATCCGGGCCGTCCATCAGATCTTGCGGGTGGGCATCCCAGGCAAACAACCGGTTCAGATAATTCAGCACCACCGGTTCCACCGCTGTCAGGTTGCTGCGCCATTGCGCCACATCGCGCTGATGCCGGACCAGTTCCTCGAACAGCGCCTGGCCCAGTTGCTGACGGAAGGTGTCATCAAGCAGCTCCGGGCTTTGCGCCAGAAATTCCCAGTACTGTGGCTGTCGGGCTCCGTGGTGTTCCGCCAGCAGGTCACGGCAGCGCTGGAACAGGGGCTGATAATCCGCTGTGCGCTGCGGCTCGGCGGGGGGCGCCGGGGGCGTGTCGTCGGGGGTGAGCCGGATGGACCAGTTGGCCAGTTGTTCCGGGGCCTCGTCCGCCTCCGGCAGGCCCGGTTGTGATTCCCGGGCGTCGGCGTCCCCGCCGTCGGGCCATGCCGGTGTGGCCGGGGGTTGCTGTTCGGCCAGCCGCAGCGCTGTCTTGTAGGCCTGGTGCAGTTGCTGAAAGGCGTCCGCATCCTGATCCGGGCGATGCTGTTTCAGCAGCCGGGCATAGGCTTTCTTGATGGCGCGGACATCGTCGGTGGGGGCCAGGTCCAGCCGCTGCCAGGGAGACATCAGAACCAGTCCTCGCTTTCCATCCGTGCCAGCACGTCCTTCACCTGCTTTTGCACCTTGGCGATTTCCGCCGGGTTCTGGCGCTCCAGCACCCGTTCGAATTCCTGCATCACAGTGGCGATATAATCGCGCCGCTCGCCCAGGCTGCTTTCGTACAGGCGCTCGCCCCGGGCCAGCAGGGCGCGGTTCTCCTCCCCATCACGGGGGTGGAACTTGAGTTCGCTGAGTTTGGCCAGGGCTTTTTGCTTGTCCGCCTCGGACAGGGCGCCGGGGGTATGCTCGATCAACTGGTTGTAGGTTTTGCCGGTGGAATGCACGGTGACATCCACTTCCAGCAGGCCGTTCATGTCATAGCTGTAGCGCACATCTACGGTTTCCTCGCCCCGGGGCGCCGGGGGCACCTGGACAGTCAGCTCGCCCAGGTACACATTCTTTTCCACCAGCCGGTTTTCCCCCTGGTAGACCTTGATGGTCAGTTCGGTCTGGTTGTCGTGGGCGGTGCAGATATCCTTGACGATGCTTACCGGCACCACGCAGTTGCGCTCGATGATTGGCAGAAAATAGGCCCCCAGGCGCGGGTTGTCCTCGTTGATCACACCGGTACCCAGGGTATAGGGACACACATCGGTGAGCACCACATCGTCCAGGGCCTCGTTGCGCATCATCAGCCCGGCCTGGATGGCGGCGCCCATGGCCACCACGGTGTCCGGGTCCAGGTGGCAGGACGGCAGGCGGCCGAACATCTTGCCCACGGTGGAACGGAAAATGGCGAGCCGGGTGGAGCCACCGACCAATACCACATCGTCGATCTTGCTCGGGTGCAGGCCCGCATCGCGGATGGCCCGCTCAATGGGGTGCTTGGCGCGCAGTAACAGTGGCGTGCTGATGCGGGCGAACCAGTCGGCGGTGACTACGTGCTCCACGGTCTTCTCACCCAGGTCCAGGCTCAGCACCAGGTCCGTGGGGCCCAGTTTGCGCTTGGCGCTTTCCATCTGCAGGTAAAGGTTCTGCAGGGCCAGGGGTTTGAGATCATCGCGGCTCAGGCGATGCTCGCGCAGCACGTCGTCCACCATGGCATCGACAAAATCCTCGCCACCGAGGAAGTTGTCACCGGCGCTGGCATGCACTTCCATGATGCCGTCGAAAAATTCCAGCAAGGACACATCAAAGGTGCCGCCGCCCAGATCCAGAATCAGGAACAGGCCTTCCTGCTTTTCGTGCAGACCATAGGCGATGGCGGCGGCGGTGGGTTCGTTGATCAGCCGCTCCACCTTCAGCCCGGCCAGCTCCGCCGCCAGCTTGGTGGCGTGGCGCTGGTTGTCGTTGAAATAGGCCGGCACGCTAATCACCGCCTCGCTTACCGGCTCGCCGAGAAAGGTTTCCGCGTCTTCCTTCAGCGAACGCAACACCAGCGATGACAGCTCGGTGGCGGTGAATGTCTGTTTGCCCAGCTTCACCTTGTGGTCGGTGCCCATCAGGCGCTTGAAGGCGGCCACGGTCCTGTCACTGTGGTTGATCAGCCGCTGCCGGGCGGTGCGCCCGACGATGATCTCGCCATTTTTGTCCAGCCCCACCACCGAAGGTGTCAGTACTTCTCCCAGCCGGTTGGGAATCAGTGTTACCCCGTCGTCAGTCCACACCCCGCAGGCACTGTTGGTGGTGCCCAGATCAATACCAATGATGGTCATATCCCTTCCCTGTTATGCTGACGAGCCAGAGGAGACTGCCAGTTTTATGCTTCAAATAGGAAATAATTTACAGATTCCCGATAACGAGATCGACCTTCAGGCGATCCGCGCTCAGGGCAGTGGTGGCCAGAACGTGAACAAGGTCGCCACGGCGATCCATCTGCGATTCGATATCCGCGCCTCTTCCCTGCCCGACCGCTACAAGGAACGGTTGCTGGCCCTCAGCGATCAGCGCATCACCGCCGATGGCGTGGTGGTGATCAAGGCCCAGCAATTCCGTACCCAGGAAATGAACAAGGAAAACGCCCTGGCGCGGCTGGCGCAGTTGATACAGAGCGTCACGGTGGAACAGAAAAAGCGTAAACCCACCCGCCCCACCCTGGGCAGTAAGCGCCGGCGACTGGATAGCAAGACCAAGCGCGGCAGGGTCAAATCCCTGCGCGGCAAGGTGGATCCGGGATAAGACCTGCAGCCAGCGACAAGCTTCAAGCTGCAACACGCGTCAGGACGGTCGTGTATTCTGCTGCCGGGCCCCCGCGCTGGTGATCCCGAAGCGGCGCAGGCTTGTTACATTAGCAGCCGCAATGGTCCGCGTTGCCGCTTGTCGCGTGAGGCTTGCTGCTCAATTGGCACCATCGCTCCCGTCCCTTGGCGTTATCGGACCCTCCCCTTCACAACGGGCTTTGTTAAGCTGAGCGCCGAATGCCAACACGGAGCCATTGCATGAAAGCCATCACCACCACCGGCTGGGGGCTCAACGCCAGACTGACCCTTACGGAAACCGAAGCCCCGCAACGCCTGGGCGCGGAGGATGTACTGGTGCAGGTGCATGCGGCGTCGGTGAATCCCAAGGACTGGAAGCTCAACTATCATCTGGCGGTGGCGGCCACACCGCTGGGCACCCGGCGCCTGCCGCCCCTGTTCGGCGATGATCTGGCCGGCGTGGTTATCGCCAAGGGGCGCAAGGTGCGCCATTTCGAGATTGGCGATGCGGTCTATGGCATGGACATGCGTCTGCGCACGGCGTCACTGGCCGAACAGGCGCGCATCAGTCAGCACCGCGTGGCGAAGATGCCGGCGAACCTGAGTTTCAACGAGGCGGCCTCCCTGCCACTGGCGGCGCTCACCGCGTTGCAGGGTTTGCGCAAGGGCGGTGCCAGGGCCGGCAAGTCCGTGCTGATCATCGGGGCCTCTGGTGGCGTGGGCACCCTGGCCGTGCAGATTGCCAAACACCTGGGGCTGCATGTCACCGGGGTGTGCAGCACGCGTAATCTGGATTTCGTCCGGGCGCTGGGCGCCGATGCGCTGATTGATTACACCCGGGGCGACTATCGTCAGAGCGCGGGCCAGTTCGATATCGTCTTCGATGTCACGTCCTATGAAACCCCGCTCACCTGTGCCGCCCTGCTGGGTCGCGATGGGCATTTCATTTCCACCGGCGGCCAGGGCGTTTCCATGTTCGCCACCCCGCTCTATCGCCTGGCCGGCAAAAAGGCCGACACCGTGGTGGTGGAATCCTATCGCCAGGATCTGGATACCCTGGCCGCCATGGTGGAAGACGGTGTGCTCAAACCCATCATCGACAGTGTCTATCCGCTGGCGGACAGCGAAGCCGCTTACGAGCGTAATCGCAGTGGCCGGTGCCGGGGGAAGGTGGTGATCGAAGTGATGCCCTGAGGGAAAATACGCGTTGGCGCTTTGTTCACAAAGCGCCAACGGTGGGTTCAGGCGCTTCAGGCTAGCTCGTCAGTCCTGCTTTTGCTGCCCGCGCCGCATGCAGCTTCTTGTAACTCTCAATCAGACGCTGGTGCTTTTCCAGTCCTTCCAGTTGCATGCTGGTTGGTTCCAGGCCGTGGAATCGCACGGTGCCGTTCACGGAACCTTCCACCGCCTCCATGGTGGCCTGGCCGAACATGCGGGTCAGGTTGTGGCGGTAATCGTCCAGTTCCAGTTCATCATCCAGCACGATTTCCAGTACCGCGCGCATGGCCTGGTAGAACAGCCCGCGTACCACGGTGTTGTCGTTGTACTGCAGGAACATTTCCACTTGCTCCAGTGCTTCTTCGTGCCGTTGCAGTGCCAGGTTAATCAGCAGTTTCAGCTCGAGAATGGTGAGCTGGCCCCACACGGTATTCTCGTCGAATTCGATGCCGATCAGGGTGATGATGGTGGTGTAGTCATCCACCAGGCTGTCTTCCAGCCGGGCCAGCAGGTCGCCGAGTTGATCATCGCTGAGGCGGTGCAGGTTGAGAATGTCTTCGCGATAGTCCAACGCCATGTTGGTGTTGTCCCACACCAGGTCTTCCACCGGGTAGACCTCGGAAAAGCCGGGCACGAGAATTCGGCAGGCCGGTGCGCCCAGTTCTTCATACACCGCCACGTAGGCGTCTTTTCCCATGGCGTCGAGGATGCCGAACAGGCGCTCGGCCTCCTCGTGGTTGCTGCCGGAAAAGTCCCAGTCGCAGAAATCGTAATCCGCCCGGGCGCTGAAGAAGCGCCAGCTCACCACCCCGGTGGAGTCGATGAAGTGCTCCACATAGTTGTTGGGTTCGGCCACGGCCAGGCTGCTGAAAGTGGGTGGCGGTACGTCGTTGAGGCCCTCGAAGCTGCGCCCCTGTAACAACTCGGTGAGGCTGCGTTCCAGTGCCACCTGGAAACTCGGATGGGCGCCGAAGGAGGCAAACACGCCGCCGGTGCGCGGGTTCATCAGGGTCACGCACATCACCGGGAACTGCCCGCCCAGGGAGGCATCCTTCACCAGTACCGGGAAGCCCTGTTCTTCCAGGGCCTGGATGCCCTCCACAATACCCGGGTAGCGGGCCAGCACGCCCTCCGGCACGTCCGGCAGGGTAATTTCTTGCTCGATGATGTGTTTCTTCACCGCCCGCTCGAAGATTTCCGACAGGCACTGCACCTGAGCTTCGGCCAGGGTGTTGCCGGCACTCATGCCGTTGCTGAGGAACAGGTTTTCGATCAGGTTCGACGGAAAGTACACGGTCTCGCCATCGGAGCGACGCACAAAGGGCAGCGAGCAGATGCCGCGATCCGCGCGGCCGGAGTTGGTATCAATCAGGTGGGAGCCGCCCAGCTCGCCCTCCGGGTTATAGATGGCCAGGCAGTGGTCATCCAGAATCTCCGGCGGCAGGGTATCGCCGGGGCCGGGCTGGAACCACTTTTCGTTGGGGTAATGCACGAAGTCGCTGTGGGCGATCTCTTCGCCGAAGAACTGGTCGTTGTAGAAGAAGTTGCAGTTGAGCCGTTCGATGAACTCGCCCAGCGCGGAGCACAGCGCCGCTTCCTTGGTGGCGCCCTTGCCGTTGGTGAAGCACATGGGCGAGGCGGCGTCGCGGATATGCAGGGACCACACGTGGGGCACGATATTGCGCCAGGAGGCGATCTCGATCTTCATGCCCAGGTCTTCGAGGATGCGGGTCATGTTGGCGATGGTCTGCTCCAGCGGCAGGTCCTTGCCTTCGATCAGGGTGCGGTGCTGGGCGTCAGGCTCCACCATCAGCAGCGCCTGGGCGTCCTCGTCCAGGTTGGCCACCTCCTCGATCTGGAATTCCGGCCCGGTCTGGATCACCTTCTTCACGGTGCAGCGGTCGATGGAGCGCAGAATCCCCTGGCGGTCCTTGTCGGAGATATCCTCCGGCAACTGCACCTGGATGCGGAAAATCTGGTTATAGCGGTTTTCCGGGTCGACGATATTGTTCTGCGACAGGCGGATATTGTCCGTGGGGATATCCCGGGCCTTGCAGTACACCTTCACGAAATAGGCCGCGCACATGGCCGACGACGCCAGGAAATAGTCAAACGGGCTGGGCGCCGAGCCATCGCCCTTGTAGCGGATCGGCTGGTCGGTGATGACGGTGAAGTCGTCGAATTTGGCTTCCAGGCGCAGGTTGTCGAGGAAGTTGACGTTGATTTCCATGGCGGGGCTACCGGGTTGCAGAAATGGCGGGCGTTTGCGCGCCATTATCCAGCTTTTGCCGGTCCGCGTCTTCAGGTGACGCCCGGGCGCCAGACCCGTCCCGGGCCACTAATGCGACAAAATGCCACATGTCCGCCTGACAACGATCCCCCTAGAATGCGCCGCTGCTGATTTTTTGGCCGGCTCGCCTGCCGGCACCTGTCTATCCGGGGATCCGTTATGCTGCTATCACCACGCGCACCGCTGCTTGTCTGTCTGGGCCTGTCGTTACCGTTGAATGCCATCGCCAGCGAGGATGGCGCCCACGAACTGAAGCCTGTCACCGTCCAGGGCGAGGCGAACGATGCGGTGGCGGAAACCCGCACCGAACTCCAGCGCGAGCAGGCGCTGACCCCCGGCGGCGTCAGCCTGGTGGAAGCGGAAGACCTGACCGAACGCAATGTGGTCAGCCTCGGTGACATGCTGCGTTACGTGCCGGGCATGTGGACAGCCACCGGTTCCACCGGGGATGGCACCTTTATTTCCAGCCGCGGCTCGAACCTGGACGCGGTCGCTTACGATGGCAATGGCATCAAGCTGATGATCGATGGCCTGCCCGTCACCGCGGCCGACGGCAATAACCACAACAGCTTTATCGACCCGTTGGCGGCCCGTTATGCGGTAGTCGCCCGTGGCGCCAATGCCATGACCTACGGCGCCAGCACCCTGGGCGGCGCCATCAACTTTATTTCCCCCACGGCTCGCACCACGGATAACCAGGCGTACCTCAGTGCAGGCAGCCATGGCACTGTTCAGAACAGCGTCACCGGTGCCACGGTCCATGGCAATCTGGATGCCCTGGTCACCGTCGAGCAGCGTAGCTATGACGGCTTTCGTGGACACCAGGAGCAACAGCGAAGTGGTGTTTATGCCAACACCGGCTGGCAGGTCAGCGACAGGGTCGAAAACCGTTTCTATTTCACTTATGTAGACAACGATCAAGAGCTGCCGGGTTCTCTCAGTCGATCACAGTTTGACGATGACCCCTACCAGGCCAATCCCGCCAATATTCCCGGTAACTTTCTCAAGAATGTGGAGATGTGGCGGGTAGCCAACCGCACCGAGTGGCATCTGAGTGACACCAGTAACCTGGTGGTGGGCTTCTCCTTTGAAGACCAGTCGCTCTACCACCCCATTGTCGAGAACCCGTTCTTCAGCCTGTTGATCGACAATGACCAGACCACCTTCGGCACCACCGTGCGTTTTGACAAACAGATGGGCAATCATGATCTGCTGTTCGGGCTCAACTACGGGCAAACCTGGGTGAAAGGCGGCAACTACACGCACAGCGGCGGCATCCGCGATGCCCTGTCCACCAGGGTGGATAACAAGGCGGATAACCTGGAAGTGTTCGCCATGGACCGCTGGCATCTCGCCGATCGCTGGACCCTGGTCTACGGGGCCCAGGCCGTTACCGGCACCCGGGAAGTGGATAATGTGACCGTATCGTCCGGCGCACAACGCAATCCCAACGATACCTACCAATCCTTCAATCCGCGCCTTGGGGTGATCTACCACGTGGCCGACCGCAGTGAGCTGTTTGCCAACGTGAGCAAGCTCTACGAAGCCCCCACGGTCTATCAACTGGAGGACGATGTCCGGGCCAGCAATGAAACCCTGGACCCCATGCAGGGCATTGTCGGGGAAGTGGGCACCCGTGGCACTGCACTGCTGGGCCAGGCCAGCCAGTGGCACTGGGAAGTGGCGGTCTACTACGCACAGATCGAAGACGAAATTCTTTCCATTGATAATCCTGTGGCGCCCGGCACCAGCCTGGCCACCAACGTGGAAGACACTATCCACGCCGGGGTGGAAGCCCTGTTCGGTGCGTCTTTCGCGCTGGGAGACGGCCAGAACCGTATCGAGCCACTGCTGAGCGTTACCTACAACGACTTCACCTTCGACAACGACCCGCTCTACGGCGACAACTCGCTGCCCGTGGCGCCGGACTTCTTTATCAAGGGCGAGGTCATGTACCGCCACGCCAACGGCTTCTTTGCCGGCCCCACCTTCGACATTGTCGATGACCGCTATGCGGACTTTGAAAACAGCTATGACGTGGACGGCTATGAACTGCTGGGCCTGCGTACCGGTGTCACCCGTGAGGGCTGGGAAGTCTACCTGGAAGGTCGCAATCTCACCGACGAAGCCTATGTGTCCAACCTGAGTGTGCGTGACGATCTGAGCAATGCGGTTGCCGCCGCAGGCGCGGCCATTCTGCAGGCCGGCGAGCCCCGTTCCGTCTACGCCGGTGTACGCTTCGATTTCTGACCCGACACGCCGCAGGTGCGTCGCACCGGCGGCCAGAGACGCGAATGACATAACCCGGGAGATAATCGCATGACGGCCACCGCCGCCGCACAATCGCGCCTCGCCCGCTTCTACCGGGCGGTGTGGCGCTGGCATTTCATGATCGGGGTGCTGGTCCTGCCGTTCCTGTTCATGCTGGCGGCCAGTGGCTTGCTGATGCTGCTCAGCAAGCCGGTGGACAAGGCTCTGAACGCCCCCCTGCTCACCGTGGCCCCGGAGGACAAGGCGCTGCCGGCGTCCACATTGCTGGATACCGTCCGTGAGGCTTTCCCCCATGCGTCGGTGCGCCTCTATCTGCCCCCCGCCGCGCCGGACCAGTCCGCCCGTTTCTCATTGCAGAGCGGTCACGGCGCCGGCCATGGCGGACACGGCGCCCCCAGCACCCTGGTGCACCTGAATCCTTACAGCGGCGAGATTCTGGGAAGCCAGGATCCGGGGGCCAGCCTCTATGCCCGGCTCAAGGAATGGCATGGCTCCCTGTTTCTTGGTGACCTGGGCGATGCCCTGATCGAAATCGCCGCCGGCCTGGCGGTGCTGATGATCGTCACGGGCCTTTATCTGGCTTGGCCGAAAGAGGGGCTGGCTACTCTGATTCCTGCCCGCTCGGTGAGTACCCGGGCAGACTGGCGCGGTTGGCACCTGGGCATTGGCTGGCTGATCGCCCTGCCGTTGCTGTTCTTCCTGGTCTCCGGCCTGGCCTGGACCAACATTTGGGGCGGTAAACTGGTGCAACCCTGGGGCTCGTTGCCCGGTACCCGCTTCGAGGCGCCGCAGGCGGTGGATCATGAGACGATGAACGAGGCCGGCCTGCACCGGGTGCCCTGGGCACTGGAGCAGGCGCCCATGCCTGCATCACAAGACACGGTTCCGGCACCATCCCCCCTGGATCTGGATGCGGTGGTCAGCCAGGCCCGGGACCAGGGTTTCGAGACATTCCGGGTGCATTTCCCCCAGGGTGACAGCGGCGTGTGGACGGTCTCCGCCACGACTATCGCCGGTGATATCAGCCAACCGGGTAACGAACGCATCCTGCATCTGGACAAGGTCAGCGGTGCGGTATTGCAGGACATTCGCTTCGCCGATTACCCGGCCATGGGCAAGGCCATGGCGGCCTCCATCCCCTTCCACCAGGGGGATCTGGGGCTGTGGAACTGGCTGCTCAACCTGTTGCTGGTCACCCTGATACTGGCGCTGACCGTGACTGGGGCGCTGCTATGGTGGAAACGCCAGTCGCGACGGGCGCCGCCCCGGGCGGAGCCGGGTCCGGCCCGCACCGTGGCCGGCCTCATGCTGGTAGCGGCGGTGTGCTTCCCGCTATCCGCTGCCGCCATGCTCGGCATCATCGTGGTGGATGCCGTGCTTGGGGGAATCAAAAACAGAGCAGGTGCTGCTGCGCCGTAACCGCAAACCTTCTCCCCCACTCCCTCTCCGTTGGAGCTTTGCTCGCAAAGCGAAGGTTTCAGATGGCACCGGGGTTGACCTAACCCTTCGCTTTGCGAGCAAAGCTCCAACGGAGATAGGGGGATAGGAATCTGGCGCGCTCAGGGGCGCGCCCACACCTCGATATGGTTACGGCGGTCCACGCTATAACCGCGCTCGCCGGGCAGGGCTTCGGCCAGCCCCCGGGCGGCCAGCGCCTCGCGGACCCGGGCCTGTTCCTCCGCGGACCCCTCGGCCAGCATGCGATCCGCCTTGCCCAGCACATACAGCAGGTAGGGCTGCACCCCGGCTTTCACCGGCATGCCACGAAAGGCGGTGTCCACCACCCCCACGTAACGCTGGTGCGGTTTGGGTGACACCGGCTGCCCGTCTGCCGGCTGGTATTTCTCGATCAGCCCGTCCATGAATGCCAGCTTGTCGGTGAGCATGGGGAAGCTCTCGTCGGCGATTTGTTGCAGCAACGGCTCCAGGGTGGCGGGGATGGCATCGTCGGCCAGGTAGTCGTCGCCATAGTCGGGGAACTCCGGGGTATCCAGCCCCGGCGCGGTCATTCGCTCCACCCAGCGAAACACCTTGGGTGCCCGGGTCTTCATGATATGGCCGGGCACCGGGTCCCGGCCCAGGTGGGCAAACAGCGGGCCGATCAGGCCGTAGTCGGCCAGGGACGGGCGCCCCCCGAACAGGTAAGGGTGCTCGGCAAAGTGGGCATTGAGGGTATTCAGCAACTGGAGGAAGGAGGCCTCGATTTCGGGAATGGTATGTTCATCCACGCCCAGTTGCGGCAGGTAGCTGTTCATCCGCGCCATGATCTTGTCGGCCATGGCCTCGCCGGCCCCGGCGGCGAACTGGTCGCGCAGGAAATCGTCCTGCTGATCGCGGTAGCTCCAGCGATAATGCATGGCATGGGGCAGCATGGCCTGGGTGCCGTAATAGGCAATGATCACCGACAGCACCCGTTGCAGCAGGCCCGCCGGGTAGGCGGAATACGGCACGCCCTGGGCTTCAAAGTGATCAATGATATCCAGACTGTCCTGGACGATTTCGCCCTGTGGGGTTTCCAGCACCGGAATGATGCTGCGCTGGATCGCCGGCACAATGCGCTGGCTGAAATCCGCATGGGTGGTGGGAATCTCGCTATAGGCAATGCCCTGGGTGCGCAGGTAGCAGCGGGCAATGCCGGTGTACAGGGAATGGGGTACCCCGTAGAGCGTTTGCGGTTGAGCGTGGCTGGACATGCATTCTCCTGGTGGCCTGATCGTACCGGGGCGCCGCCCCGGAAGTGGTACGGACGGGCCGGGCAAAACTGTCAGTGCGAGCGCTGTTTGGAGGCCCAGATCGCCAGCTTGTGCTGAATCGATGCCTGCGACACCTGGTCCTCGGGGATCGGCTGGATAATGCCGTCATGCACCAGCAAACGGTAAATATAGAGCAGCTTGTCCGCCGCGGAATCGGTGGGCTCGAACTCCACGACCCCGCGCTTCTCCGCGTAGGCCACGCCGATCTGCATAGCCTTCTTGACCAGCTCTTTCTCGTTCTTGAGCTTTTTCATCGATCCCTCCGACACTCTCTGTGATGGCCGCCGTGGCTTTCCCGTGGAGTGTTAGAGTGTCGCACCTTCCCGGCCCCATGTGTGCGTTGGGCTCAGCTTTTCAGCGCGTAGAGCTGGATATCGGGACGCCCGGCCAGCAGCCCCTTGAGCCCGGCACCCAGCTCCGTCATATGATCGCGATGGGCCAGCAGGGCCTGCTGGTCGCTGTACTGCTCATAGATCAGCACCGTGTCGGCATCCTCCACGGACTGGTGCACCAGGTAACAGTGGTTGCCCTCTTCCTTCACCACCTCTGCGGCGATCTTCTGCATCTCTTCCACCAGGGCATTGCCCTGCCCCGGCACGGCGGTCATTACAGCGGTGACACCAATCATTATGCTCTCCCGTTATTAAAATCATCGTTTACTCATCGATAATCCATCCTCGCACAGCCTTCCCGGATGCCACCATGGTGTGTTGCGTCGTCATTCCGACCAATAAGGCACAATTATTGATCTGCATCTAATGCCCGCCTCCGGGCCCCTACTAACATGGCCGTACTTCACAGGAGACAGATCATGCGCATCGTATGGGGCCCGGCCTATGAACTGGGCATTCTGGTCATCGACCAGCAGCACAAACGCATCGTGGATTACATCAACGACCTGGATCGGCTGGCCGATCAGCCTGACGCCCAGTTGGGCGTGGCCCGGGTACTCTATGACCTGGTGGACTACACCGAGTCCCACTTCGATTTTGAAGAAGCCCTCATGGAACGGGCCGGCTACAAAAACCTGGATGACCACCACCAAAAACACCGCCAGTTCACCTTCCACATCGAATCCCTGCGGCGAAGACACGAAGCGGGAGAAGCGGTAACCCAGGAGCTACTGCACCTGCTGGAACGCTGGTTGCTGCACCATATTCTGGAGGAGGACGGCGCCTACGCCGACGAGGTGCGGGACTTTATCAACAGTATCGGCAGGGAGCGTTTGGGAGGCTGGGTGAACGATAATCTGCGCAAGCACTTTCGGGTGGTGTAGGCATTCTGCCACGAAGTGCATCCGGGAATTGAAAGGGGTATTGGGGTGAAGTCTTGTCCCGTGCGTTAAGAAATCCCGTCACGGGACAACACCTGAATTTGCATCAATAAATCCCTACCTCTCGACGTGCAGGCATAAGAAATCTGCCGCTGGCGGTAGAGCAGCGCTGCTCATCGGTGCCACTCCCATTGTTGCAGGCTTTGGCAAAATATTGCCCTCTAACGGCAAAGACAAGACTGTTGCCTGGAATGACAGGTGTGCCTGTCTGGCCATCACTGCAGTTTCCACGACGCCAGAGCTCATCTGCGCTTATTCGCGCGATAATATTACTTGAAGTGAATGTTTCACTGCCATCGGCATCCGGGTGGTCGGTTCTCTCCGTCCAGGCCGGTGGCCGGGTTTCCCATGAAATAGCTTCAGTTCGGTTGCTTTCTTTATGTGCTCTGCAGAAGAAATCAACCGTTAAAGTGATGGCCACGGAGCTGATACCGCTATCCTCATCAGTGGCAGCGACATTGAAGTATTCGTAACTGCCTGAGGAGGCGGCAGGTATGGTGATGGTCCGTGATGGATCTATCGGTTCGCCATCAGTATAAGGTGGGTCATCCTGATAAGAGGGATTGGGATGAGTATAAATGCGAAGGTCAGGCGGTGAGGTGTCACTACTGTTTACAGTGGTTCGGCAGCCTGCAAGCAGGATGGTCAATAACGAAATAATAAATGGTAACTCGGGTTTTTTCCTGTCGGGGACCTTCCATTTTTCCAAGGTCTCGCCATTCGCGGCTGCTGGACAGCCACAGAATTGGCAGCTATTGCTCTCTGCCATGTTGGACTCATTACAAGACTGGCAAGACCACCTGTAATCAGGCATGGGAATCTCTAATTTGCGATTCTGGGTCAGCTATTGCCTGCAACCTATGCGACCTCAATATCCAGAGGCTTAATATCGTCCAGATTGAGCGTATTTCTGGCTACCCACAGATCATACTGATCCTGCATGGCCAACCAGCTTTCCGCACTCCGGCCAAGCGCCTTGTTCAGGCGCAATGCCATTTCGGGGCTGATGCCGCTGTAGCCCTTGAGTAGCCGGGACAGGGTGGAGGCCGCTACGCCCAGGCTGGAAGCGAGCTGTCGTGTGCTGATGCCGAAGGGCTCCAGGTAAACCTCTCGAATGAACTCACCCGGGTGTGGCGGATTATGCATGGTCATTAGTGATAATCCTCGTAATCCAGTACATAGGCGTTCCCGTCGCGAAATTCGAACGTGATACGCCAGTTACCGTTAACCCAAATCGACCACCGCCCTTTGTCCTTGCCCTTTAATGGATGCAATCGAAAACCCGGGATATCCATATCGTCCGCTGATGTGGCGGTATCCAGGGCGGCGAGTTGCATGCGCAACTTGTTGGCATGATTCGCCTGAATGCCTGCGGTGGAGCCAGTCGAGTAAAACCGTTTCAGTCCCTTGTGACGGAATGACTTGATCATGGGGTGATTGTAGCGTGTTGCGCAACGAGCAACAAGTGAGTTTGTCCCGACCAACGGATTTACACAGGCATGAAGAGAGAGACCGCAGTACCCCTTTTGAGCAGGTACGTTTGCAATAGAAAGGGGAAGCGTTGGGGGAGGTTGGTGGCTGGGTTTGGAGGTGGAAGCCCCCAAGCCAGGGCTCGACTCGCGGTGGAAAGACCGTATTCGCTGTGCTCAGCCTCCGGGCCGGCCCCTGGCCGTTACTTCGCTACGCTCCGTTCCCACAGTGAGGGATGTAACCAGGGTGCCTGTAGGAGCAGTGTTGAAGGTCAGGCCACGGAGCCAAACACCTGAATGATGTTGCCCAGCCGCGCGGTGAATTTGTCGCCGCTGTTCAGCGGGCCGACGCCCGCCGGGGTGCCGGTGAAGACCACGTCGCCGGGTTCCAGGGTGAAGGTCTGGCTGATTTCGGCGAGCAGGTCGAAGGTGGGGAACAGCATCTGGCCGGTGTGGCCGTGTTGCTTTACGTCGTCATTGATCTCCAGGGAGAGATCCAGTTTCTGGCGCACGGAGATGCCTCGGGCATCCACGAAGCCGGAGACCGGGGCGGCGCCGTCGAAGGCCTTGGCGCGTTCCCAGGGGTGCCCTTTTTCTTTCAACTGGTTCTGCACCTGGCGCAGGGTCAGGTCCAGACCCACGCCGTAGGCGGCGATGCTGAATCGGATCGTGTCCAGGTCGGTTTCCTTGTGGATACGCTTGCCGATCAGTACCACCATTTCCACTTCGTGATGCACTTCGCCCTGCCCTTTGGGCAATTCAAGGGGCTCGTGCAGGCTTACCAGCGAGGTGGCGGGTTTCATGAACAGGATGGGGGAAGCCGGCACCTCGTTGCCCAGCTCCCTGGCGTGGTCGGCGTAGTTGCGGCCCACGCACACCACTTTGCCGACAGGGGTGTCGATGGGGGAGCCGTCGATCCAGCGGTGAATATAGCTGTCAGTCATGGTAGGTCCTGAAGAGTTGAGTGGGTCGCATACACGCCGCACGCTTCACGCTGGCACGCAAAAGAAAGCACACACGGTTTTCGGTTGTTAGCGTGCCAGCGCGCAGCGTGTTGCGTGCAAGCGTTCTCTATACATCAAACAGCTTCCCGGGGTTCATGATGTTGTTCGGATCGAACACCTGCTTCACCGCCTTCATGCAGGCGATTTCTTCCGGGCTGCGTGAATACTCCAGGTACGGCTTCTTGGTCATGCCCACGCCGTGCTCGGCGGAGATGGAGCCGTTGTATTTTTCGACGATCTCGAACACCCACTTGGAGACGTTGTTGCATTTGGCGAAGAAGTCTTCCTTGGCCAGGTCCGCCGGCTTGAGGATGTTCAGGTGCATGTTGCCGTCGCCGATGTGGCCGAACCAGACGATCTCGAAATCCGGGTAGGCGTCCTGCACTACCTTGTCGATGTCTTCCACGAAGTCCGGCACCTGGGCAATGGTCACGGAGATGTCGTTCTTGTACGGGGTGTGCGGGGCGATGGACTCAGAGATGCGCTCGCGCAGCTGCCACAGTTGATCGAGCTGCTGCAGGGACTGGCTCATCACCCCGTCCAGCACCCAGCCTTCCTCTACGCATTTCTCGAAAATGGCCATGGCTTGCTCGCCCACCTGTTCGGAAAGCTGCTCGAATTCCAGCAAACAATAGAAGGGACACTCGGTATCGAAGGGCTTGGCCACGCCGTGTTCCAGCACATGGGCCATGGCCTTGTCGGAGAAGAACTCGAAGGCGGTCAGGTCGATGTCCTGCTGGAAGGCGTGCAGGATCTTCATGATTTCGCGGAAGCCCGGGGCGCCCAGTACCAGGGCGGTAAGGTCCTTCGGCTGGCGAGTGAGCTTGACGGTGGCTTCCACCACCAGGCCCAGGGTGCCTTCGGAGCCGATGAACAGGTGACGGAAGTCGTAGCCGGTGGCGTTTTTGATCAGGCCCTTGTTGAGCTCGAGCAACTCACCCTTGCCGGTGACCACTTTCAGGCCGGTGATCCAGTCGCGGGTCATGCCGTAGCGGATCACCTTGATGCCGCCGGCATTGGTGTTGATGTTGCCGCCGATCTGGCTGGAGCCGGCGGAGGCGAAATCCACCGGGTAGAACAGGCCCTGCTCTTCGGCGAATTCCTGTAGCTGCTGGGTGATGACGCCGGGTTGCACGGTGACCGCCCGGTCGAACTCGTTGAAGTCCAGCACCTTGTTCATGCGATCAAAGGCCACCACCAGCTCGCCGCTGGCGGCCACGGCGCCGGCGGACAGGCCGGTACGGCCGCCGGAGGGCACCAGGTGCAGGCCGTGTTCGTTGGCGATTTCCACGATCTGCTGCACTTCGTCGATGGTTTCCGGCAGCGCGATGGCGCTGGGGGCCGGCGCCCACACCTTGGTCCAGTCGACCCCGTAGCGCTCGGCGCTTTCCGGGTCGGTGAGCAGGCGTTTGCCAAGCAAATCAGTGAGTTGCTCCAGCGCGACATGGGCAAGGGCGGTCATCAACAGGTCTCCTGAAAGGGGCGTTGCGGGTGCTTGAGCCACGCTCATGGGGACTTGAGGAGAAGTCCGTCACGGGTTGCTCTCAATTCGAGCGCGCTATGGTACCATACGCGCCCATTTCACAGGCTACCGAGACTTCAATCATGGCCGATACTTCTCTTGAGAAGGACAAGATCCGCGTTCTCCTGCTCGAGGGCATCCACGAAAACGCCGTGGAGAACCTGAAGGCGCACGGCTACAGCAATGTGGAGCTGCTGCCCACCGCGCTGACCGGCAACGACCT
>JAKSCQ010000085.1 GCA_022360555.1 Pseudomonadales bacterium | reverse complement strand
GTGTCGGCGGGATCGACCAACCTGATCGGTTATCTGGCCGGTGATCATGGCCGCAGCCGGCGCATTATTACCGACCATGCTTGTCGCCCGGATTTTATCAACTGGCAACGTTTTATGAGCGGTGGCCACCTGTGTGATGTGCACTGGTTGTGGCATCAGTCCCTGCAGGATGTGCCCCTGAATCTGGAGCGGCACTGGCAGGCACGCACGCCACTGTGGGTGGTGACCACCTCGGTGGAAGACGGCGCGCCCCGTTATTTCCAGACCGATCCGGATAACCTGGATGAGGTGATGACCGCCTCCTGCTCCATCCCCTTTGCCTACCGGGCCTTCCCCACGGTTAACGGTCACCCCATGACCGACGGCGGCCTGGCCGATTCCATTCCGGTGCGCTGGGCCTACGAGCAGGGCGCCCGGGATATCACCGTGGTGCTGTCACGGCATCAGGGGTATCGCAAGAAATCCAGTGCCCTCACGCCGTTGCTCAAGCCCTGGGTGAAAGATATGCCCGCACTCTATGACGCCATGCTCCGGCGTTCGCAGATCTATAACGAGGCACTGGACTTTATTGATCACCCACCGGCGGATTGCCGCGTTACCGTAATCGCACCGGAGCGGGACTTCCCGGTGAGTCGCCTGACCACCAATGGCCAGAAGCTGGAGCTGGGATACTGGCAGGGGCACCAGGCCGCGGGCGTGGTGTTGGGAGAGCGGTCGCTGGAGGCGGTGGGGTGATGGGTGGCAAGTTGAAAGTTCAAAGTTGAAACGCGTGCAAGGTGTGCTGCCCCCCATTGAGGCCGGCGTTCGCGTCGCATGCTTTGTGCGCGGGCACATTGCTGGAATTCAGGAGAGATTATTTCGCGCGTTTCAACTTTGAACTTTCAACTTGCTCCTTCACACTGCCATACCCAGGCATCCAGCTCGATGCGTTCGAACCCCCGGAACTGGCTTTCCATCATGTACTCCCGGCGGTCCTTGATAACGCCAAGGTTGCCGCCGGCCTTGTCCACGGCTTTGCGGACCTTTTTCTGCACATTGCTTTCAATCATGGCATCGCTGAAAAACAGGCCCTGTACCTTGCTGCCAGAGGAAACCGACACCTCGCCCAGTGACTGACAATCATCCGGTGCCTCATGGGCGATTCTGGCCTGGCTGGCACAGCCCAGCAGCAGGGCGCTTGCCAGGGAGATGCTGAGTAGCTGACGCATGAATATCCTTTTTTGATTTGTTTTCATAAGGCGCTTGCATGCTTACACGCAACACGCAACACGCAACACGCTTGCACGCTTGCACGCTTGCACGCTAATAAAGCAGGCGACGAGACAGTAGATTATGATTCGACAAGCCTCGTAACCGTCCGCCACCCAAGCCGCAGGAATGGCGGTTTTCAGGATTGGCGTGCAAGCGTGTTGCGTGCCAGCTTACAAGCTCACATCAGGGTAATCTATTTCGCGAGTTGCTGATTCACGGTTAACGATTAACTGCCTGTCTCGCTTTTTCCACATTCTCGCGCAGGTGCTTCGGGTTGATGGTGCCGGCAATGATGCTGCCAACGCCCGCTGTGCCCAGGATGCGGTTCAGACTTTCCTGCACCGGGTCGGCCATGTCATCGGCAAGATGGCCGCTGGCAAAGGCTTTCTTGATGAGGATGCCTTTTTCGTGGGCGGCGGCGTAGTCGATCACCGGCACTTCCTCGTGGTGTTGCAGGTTATAGGTCACCATGGCCATGTCGGCGTGTTTCAACGTTTCAATGCCGCCGTCCACGGTCTTGGTGGACATGCCGGTGGCACGAATCAGCCCCGCTTTTTTCAGGTCATTGAGAGCCTCCAGCGTGCCCTGCTCAATAATATCCAGATCGTTGCCGTCGGAGTGCACCAGGACGCAATCGAGGTAATCCGTGTTTAGCCGTTTCAGGCTCCGCTCCACGGAAACGCGTACATGTTCGGGGGAAAAATCGAAATGGCTTTCGCCACTGTCGTTGTCGAACTCTTCCCCGACCTTGGTGACGATGACCCAGTGCTGCCGGTCCTGCAGCAGCTTGCCCAGGCGTTCCTCACTGTGGCCATAGGCGGGGGCGGTGTCGATCAGGTTGAGCCCCAGCTCCCGGGCCTGGGCGATCAGGTCGGTGACGGCCTTGTCATCGGGGATAGTAAAGCCGTTGGGGTATTTCACTCCCTTGTCGCGACCGATCTTCACCGTGCCCAGGCCGAGGGCGCTGACGGTTAATCCTGTGTTGCCCAGCGGGCGCATGAAAGACATGAAGGCTCCTGCTAAATATCTGTAACCACAGAGTTCACAGAGGTCACTGAGAAAAGGATTTAGCGGCAAGCTACAAGCTTCAAGCTACAACACGAGGCAGTGCTTTCTTGATCTAAGCGGTTTTTGCTCCGCGCTGGCCGCTAACGGTGGTCGCGGGCATGGCCTGCAAGATCAGATAGCCGAGATCGCGCCTTGCAGCTTGAAGCTTGTAGCTTGCTCCTGAATGTTCAAAAACATCGGTGCCAGTACGGCACACCCATCGGCGCCTGTTCCAGTCCGGTCGGTACCGTTAAGGGGCCCCCCGGTTGCAGTCCCGATTCTTCCACCAGCGCCATCACCCGATCGCCCAGATCCGGGGCCAGGGTCAGTTTGGTGGGCCAGGCGATAACCAGGTTTTTGTCCCGGCGGGCGTAGGCGTTGTCCGGTTTTACCAGCGCCTGCTGTTTCGGCTCGGCGCGGGTCACGTCCAGGGTGGCGAGTTCGGCGTGGCTGAAATCCAGCCAGGGGAACAGTTTCTTCAGTTCCGCGCGACCGGCGGCAAGCTGTTCCTCGTCACTGCGCTCCACGCCC